>JAUQXU010000058.1 GCA_030837935.1 Candidatus Brocadia sp. | reverse complement strand
CGTGTGATATTCTCCTGCAGAAACAGAGACCCACTTGGTATCCGTTCCTATCTGCACCGGGGCATTCCTTTGGGTAGTCGTCCCGTCACCTAATTGACCATAAACGTTCCATCCCCATGCCCATAACGTCCCGTCGGATTTTACGGCTAACGTGTGATAGTTTTCCGCTGAAACAGAGACCCACTTAGTATCCGTTCCTATCTGCACCGGGGTTTTTTTATTAGTAGTCGTCCCGTCACCTAATTGACCAGCACCGTTATCTCCCCATGCCCATAACGTCCCGTCGGATTTTACGGCTACCGTGTGATATTCTCCTGCAGAAACAGAGACCCACTTGGTATCCGTTCCTATCTGCACCGGGGCATTTTTATTAGTAGTCGTCCCGTCACCTAATTGACCATTACCGTTCAATCCCCATGCCCATAACGTGCCGTCGGATTTAACCTCTACCGTGTGTTTGACACCTGCACAAATTTGTGGCGTGGTAGACGCCTGTGCTGTGTTCCCTACAGCCAGCGACATGGCCATTATTGAAAAGAATACCAATAAACTCACAAGACTCAATTTACTCCTCATAAGACCTGCATATACGCCCTTTATCATCTTATCTCCTTTTCACGCCAATGTAAGTTAATGGAACATTGTTCATCAATAAATAAAAAGCCTTACTGAAAAAATGTTTATTAAAACATCTTCGACAGGTCTGTAGGTTGGGTAGAGCAAGAGCGAAACCCATATCGTAGCGCCGACCCTTTCCCCGATACAAGTCGAGGACAAGCATGCGATACGATGATTATTTCGAGGGTCTATACCTTCACTTGCGTTGTTGCCTGATACCTCCCTCTTCTCAGCTTCACATGACTCGTTACCTCCCCATGCGTAAAATTTGGTGCTGGACTGGTGGCTAGCCTTTGCCAAGACCAGCCCTCTGCCTCTTTGCAATTTCAGGCAGCCGACCACAAGGGATCGGCACTACGGATTTCATCCTTCATCCTTAGTGATTATAGGCATCTGAGGTTTATCTGTCCTCTGAATAGCCCCTCCATCTGATAGCGGAAGATTATCTGCCCCCTTTTTCCGAATTGTTTGTTTAACAGAGTTGTCGATTTCTCCGTTCTTTGAGAGGAAAATAACCGGCGAAATAAATTCCGCCATTAAAAAAATTACTGATACAATAACAATAAATGTACGAATTTTTCCCATTACCAAGTCTCTCATCGAGTTAAACGGTCATGGACAAACGGAGTTTGCGTTCGACTGAGCGCTCACGACAAAGTCCGTGCTACCCTGAAAACCGCCTAAACTGTTTAAACCGATAATAAGCCCTGCTACTTTGCGTCCCGACTTCACCCGTTGTTTGCCTTTTCATAAAATATGCTTTGCTATGTGCCAACAACAAACTATGACAGAACTAACAAAAAACAAACCAATAACGGATTGAATAAATAATAAGTCGTAGCGTTTTAAATATGAAGTACTTATAAATATAAATAAAAAACACCAGAAAAGGATAGTTAAGCGAAAGTATGGTTTGGTGTTAGGTTTCTAACAGTAGACTGCAAAATAATAGCAAATAATAAGCACTTATGTTATTGTATATATTAATGTTACAACAACTGTTACGTTCCTAACGCCAAGTGTACGTTTCGTAACACCTCTCAAAAATGTAGTCTGCTGCGTTCTCAGCACCTCGTTTTCAGACTTATTATGACTGATTACCAGACGATCACTACGATGCATAGCTCGTGTTATATTTTGGGGTAACCGTTTTTGTAAATATCTTGTGCTTGTGTAAAGGAAAAGGTGGCGAGTGTCGAATGGCGCAGGCGCAAAGCCTGCGGCTACAAATAGCTGCCTTTGGCAACTGCATTAAAGCGAGAAAAAACTACCGAAAACAATCTGCCGTGCCAATCCAAATATTTAACAAATATGTTTATTGTAGGGGGCAGGTTTAACCCGACCTTCGCAATTCGAGGGGTGTATAAGCCGCTAAGCCAGTAAATTCAGGGGGTCACCTAAAAAGGTCGACACTACAGACTGGTTTGACCGGAGGCATAAACCTTGGGTGGAGGTTGTTCAGGAAGCGACAATCCCATTTGCGCTAAAAGGAGAGAAGCATCCTTTTCAGGTTGTGTATAGCGGCTCATGACAATGTGACGGCCATCTGTGGTTGGTAAATGGATATCAATCATTTGGATGGTCGAGAGTTTTTTCAAGATGGCATCCGATGTGAGGCCTGCGGCTCGTCCACATGCAAGATTTCGTAAAGTTGTGTGAAGGCAATAAGCCAGAAAAGAAACAAAAATATGTGCTTCAATTCTCTTTTCCAATTGGTGCCAGATGGGACGGATGGAAAGCTCCCCCTTCAAATCCTTAAATGCCTGCTCGATGCGGGTCAAAAGCAGATACGATTCCCAGACGGTTTCAGGTGAAGCAGCCTGCATGTTGGAACGAAGCAGATAGCGGCCCTCGGGTCCGCAATGCTCGCCGCAAACGTTCACGGTCCAGTTCGAAATGAAACGTATGTTCATTCACAGATTCTTGAGGATTTGGCAGAGAGATGCGAACCAGCCCAAAGTCTCGTCCGGCTTCTTTCTTTAATGCCCCTATCCCCATTTTCATGAGGACAAGCATGCATCAGCAGGTTGTCACGCGTGATGTTCTTTCGATTGCGAAGTTCGTGCAGGCTTGCCCACAGCCGTTTGAGCCTGCGACGACGCATAGACCGTTCCTTTGCTACCCGGTCATGACTTTCCACATAAACATAGAACTCCGACTCCTGCTTGAGAATTTTAACGCGGACGCTTTCACGCGCCTGAATCCACGGCTGTTCGAGCAACTGTTTTTCAACGTGGGTCAAATGCCCCTTGTGAGTACCGACCAAATAATCAATCCCGCGGGAACGCATCTTTTCCAACATCACCTCGGTGGGAATACCGCGATCCATGAGCCAGGTGCGTTGAAATTTCCCATACTGTTTCTCGATACGATCCAGAAATTCCTCCAAGGTTGCAGTATCTCTTGTGTTTCCTGGATATACCTCGTACGCCACGGGAAAGCCTTCAGGCGTCAACACCAATGCCACAACCACCTGAACGCAATCCGAACGTTTGTCACGGCTGTATCCAAAACGTTTTTTACCCAAAAATCCCGCCACAGGTGGATCGCTTTCAAAATACGTGCTCGTCAAATCGTACAACAGCACATCATGCTTCGCGCCAAACAGATTGCCCCATTGCCCTTTTAAATACTCAAACAGCCCGTCTCGATGTTTGAGCAACAAATCCAAACAACGATACGGCTTGTCCTTTTGTGCCAGCGAATAATCTTCCCCCAGCAGATCACCCATAGCGCTCCGCAAATACCACTCACGGTGAAATCGAAATTCGCTCCCCGGATCGATCTGCCGGTAACAGCGCAACGCCTTCAGAAGGTTCAGCCAGCTTGTCCCTTTCCTGCTTGACGGCAAACGCTGTTTCCAAAATGTGTCCAGTTCCAGCATATCCCACACATACAATCCCAACCAACATGCACCCCATTCACGGGGACGGCGCAATTCTATTTTGTCCAGTCTTACCTGGACTGTCTCGCAACCAGGTATTGGCACGGCTTCCCGGTCATCAGGAAACAATGCCAGTTGTTTTGTCCCGGCCTTTTCACCCGAAAACGCCTCTATCGTCCGAACCCATCCTGCCCGTTGGTTATCGTTGAGTTCCCCCAGGTAAAGTACTTGCCGCTGAACCACACCGCCCCCGGCTACCCTATGGTTCTCCACCACACTCCAATACTTGTCCTCATGAAGATGGGGAACGGTGCGCTTTTCCGTCTTTCTTCCGTGACTTTGCCCGTAAAAACATGAAGACATTTTCTCAGTTTTTACGCAACGCGTCAATAGGGCAGGTCGGCACTACAGCACTTTTTGAAGAACGCACCCCTTTAAAATCAAGGGTTTCATGGCATTTTATGCCGAAAAATATCCCCTTTTCACCTCGAATTGCGAAAATCGGGCTAGGCTTGCCGCCGTCAATATTTGCATTTTTCTGTAATAATAGACTTAGAAAGCGGATATATTTCCCACGTTTATTAAGGAGAGAGAAATGCAATCAACACACGTTGCATCCTGTGGAAAGACTCTTATAGTTGAATACTTATTACAGGGCGGCTTGTCACTAACTTAGCACGATGCAAAAACCACAGTAACATGCAAACTTTCTGCCACAAAACTCGTTACCAGTTATGGTAAAAATATGATTTTCATTAAAAGTGATTAAAAATCGAAATTATTTATACCGAAAGGAGGTTGTTGAAGGCACATAAATGAGATCACTGATATGGTCATTTTATCGTTAACACTTTATAGAAAGAAAGGAGATGGATATGGGAAAAGATGCAGATTTTGAAATCGGAAATGATACCGATATGATCAGCATGTTGATCGTTGGCGCTGCGGCGCTCGGCGGCGTGGCAATTGGGTGGTTTGCGAAGCACTTTCTGAGCAGAAAACATCTTAAACAAGAGATTAAAGAGGCAATAAAGACGTTGACCCGCGATGAGATCAACCAGATATTTTCAGGCGCTGAAGAACCAAAAGTTACCGTAAAGCACGTCAAGGCTAAGGAAGTGACGCCAGTACAAACATAGGGTTTGTTCATCAATTATCACACGTAAGAATTAAAACCCTGCATACCGAATAAACAGGTATGCAGGGTTTTTTATTTCCACCAACTTTTATGGGAAAGGATAAAAATGGATTTACAGGTCTTAATTACCGGAAGAATCCAGCAGGTAGAAATCCCTGAAACATTAATCAATCAATTACTTCGCGACCGGAGACTGAATCATACCGTGCAGATCAACAACAACTCTATCGTGCTTTCTGCTGACAATTTTAAGGCAGAATTCTCTTACCATTCACACTACTTCAATAACGGTGTCATGGCTGTTAACTTTTGCCTTCACACGATCAAGCCGCTTTACTACTCATTTGGTCTGCAATTGATAAATAAGAAGTACCCATGCCTTGAGTATTGGAAAGACCTCGATGGGAATAAAATAATTACGTGCCACATAGACAGGACACCTTGGACTAATAACATTCTGAAATATTACAGGCCGTATACAGACCATCTAGACATTGAATCGGTTGACTGTAGAGAAGGTAAATTCATTTTTGGGTTACGCAAAAAATCTGGAGTAACAGAAGGAGACGAACTATATGTTCAGACTAAAATTTAAACGTAAGATGCAACAGACCAATCCACCATTTTCAGAAGAGTATCATGGCGCTGAGTGCATAGATCCGGATTGTGCGGATGAATTCAACCCTTACATGCATGAATACTATCAGGACGCACCTTACCCGCAAGGATATGAATGTATTATCTGTAACAGTCCGATATCAGGCTCCCATCTAGTCGTAATAACCAATCGCACTGAATACTATCTGCATCCAAGTTGCCTTTTGTCAGGTTTCACCCTGGTGTTAAATGGAGTTAACCTGCTCGTTAAATTGCTTTTTACCAGAAAACATAAGGAATAAAACATGAATAATCAAATTTCAAAAGAAAGCATAAAGACATCACCTGGTTATTGCAGATGCTGTGGAAAGAGTTATGAATACCTTGATTCAGAACTGCTCCCCACCTGTTTTTGTAGTCAAAACTTAGGTCTTTGTAAAGGCTGCGGGTTTTGTCGTTCCCATTGCTGTTGTAATGGCAGGCATATTTAATGGAGGTAAATAATAATGAAATTTCCGAAATTGTTATTTAGAAAGAGTGTCCCTGTAATTGGTTCAGATAAACAAGGTATCGGAAGAATACCTCCCAAAGTTGCAAGAGAATTGGTTAGAACTAGACATGCCGAGATACTCCACAATCATCCGTCTGTTATTGGATTGAGGCACATAGGCAGCAAAACAGCATCGCCTAATCGCGTTGTTTCAACAAGTCCACTGAAAAACCTTATTCACACAGCGAGTCTCATTGCATCAAAGAGCAGTCGTTCTGCCATACTGAACTCACTATTGTTCAAGATTGTAGATCATAAATTGTGTGTTATGGCAACTGATTTGGAATCATACTTTACCGGCTATTTAGAGCCCGGCACCAATTACTCTTTTACTCACGATAAAGAAGTTGATGGAATCTGTATCAACGCCAGACATTTAGACAAAATCATTTCATCTCAGAATAATTATTTTCACCTGCATATCATCAAAGGCAAAGAAAATCCAGGCTTGCGCATAGGTGAGTTCCTCATCGAAGGCGAAGATGCCAGTGGATTTCCCGATGTGCAACTCCATAAAAAGGAAGACATGGTTTATAAGGGTGCCATAACGAATATTGCAGCAAAGCTTAACTTTGTTGGGCGGGCGCTTTCAACCAATAAATACAGGTCTGCCCTCTGTGGGATATACCTCGACCTTGAAAAGCTAAAATTGGTTGGTGCAGACGGTAATCGGCTTCATATGGTACCCATGGAGGGTGTAAGTCAGGAAACAAAGAAACCAGGAAGCGCAAATGAAACCCCATCGCTGAAGGGTGTAATAGTGCCATCACCGCTTTTGCGTATTGGTAAGTTGCTGACAGGCAAGGCAAGAATTTTCGAAGGGAATGACCCGAATCGCGGTATTTATCAAAACGTGATATTTGACGTGCATCTTCCTGGCTGCATGGATTGCACTGCCACATATCGTGCTTTAGAAGGGACATATCCTCAATACCTGAATGTTATCCCAAAAGGCTTTGCAAGTAGGTTTATTGCAAAGGCAAAAGATGTCATACCGGTTCTCCATAAGGCATTAATAGCCAATACAACCGATATACCCTCGAAGCCTATAACCGTTGAGTTTAACAAGGGGGGCTTGAGGATAACTACAAAAGTTTATGAACGAATCAGATTTCAGGGAATTGTTAACGGCGAATACAGCGGCCAACCGTACAATGGCAGCATTAACGGCAATTTCCTTTTTGATGCGGTACAAACAATACCTGGTGATTCAATTGAAGTCCTGTTACAGGGGAAGAATGACGAGGCATGGATAATACGGAATCAGTCAGGCTTTACCGCCATCATAATGCCGCTTGGATTGGAGAATGGAAATTAGACTGCACGGAGAGGCAAACACAATGGATACATCAAAATACTAATCACCAATAAAGATGTTTTAACCCAAACAAAGCCAAACATAGTCGCTCTTCAAATCATCTGACCTTAAGTCCCCAGCAACGTATTGTTTCATAAAATCAAAAGCAATCTCAGCGGATTAGACAGCCCTTGAAGACATTATTATTGGCTATTTAGACCACTTCCATCACATTACTCTTTTTAAGAAAGGAACCCCAAGATGGCAGAAAATTTCGAGGCAATTACGCCGGACGTATTTCACTCCTATATGAATAAACTTTTGTTGGAGTGCAAAGAAGCATCAGTAAGCAATGCTGACATTTACCATGCAATTTATGAAGCTACATTTTTGATGTGTGCAACTTTATCTCAACTCGGCTACAAAGAAGGGATCGAAGCATTTGAAAGGCTTTGCATGACGCCAAAACATGAGAATCCCCAGAGTTTAGTTTCATTTCTTAATTAAGGAGACTCTTATGATCTCAGCATATTTAAAGGCCGGTTATCCGATACTTGCAGTGAGAACTTACGAGCCCGACAGGGCGCAGGATGTTTACACGCGGGAAATCCTGGCTAATGACAACGCATATTCCTGCTATACATGGAATATTTTAAAGGGCATTTCGCAACTGGAGATTAACCAAGAGGAGCTACTTTGCCAGCGACCTGTATCAAATGAGCAGCCACTGAAATGGCTAAATACGCAACCACAGAATATCGTCCTATTCCTGTGGAATTACCATCGATTCCTCAATAGCTTTGAAATAGTCCAGGCATTACAGGACGGCAGGGATCTATGGAAGGAGAATTTCAGGCACGTCATCATGCTTGTACCGGATATCACCCTGCCAAAAGAGATTGAAAAATCTGTAACCATCATTGATTTTAATCTGCCCGGAAAAGATGAAATAGTAAAGGTAATCACAGACACAAAGAGTGGTATAGAAGGCAGGATTGAACACAGGGAAGAAGATAACGACATACTGGTAAACGCCGCACGCGGGATGACCTTATTTGAGGCAGAAAACGCATTTGCCCTGAGCGCTGTCACCTCGAAAAGGTTAGACCCGGACATCATAGCCGAACACAAACTCCAGATTATCAAGAAAAGCGGTTTTATGGAGCTATACCCACCCGTATTGGAATCTCAATTAGGCGGGCTGTGCAACTACAAAGAGTATATCCACAGTAGAAGAAGAGGGTTTTATGACCAAAAGATCCCTGGTTCTGCAAGACCAAAGGCGGTTCTGTTATTTGGTCTCCCGGGTGGTGGGAAATCGCTCTCGGCAAAGGTCACTGCCAGCGTGCTTGGCTTCCCTTTAATACGGCTGGATATTTCCAGTCTCAAAGGAAGCCGTGTTGGAGAGAGCGAGCAAAACACACGGTATGCTTGGAAGACCATAAAGGCCATCGCCCCTGTCGTTGTATGGTGTGAAGAAATAGAGAAGGTCTTCGGCGGTGTGAAAAGCTCAAGCCAGACAGACGGCGGAACGACCTCTTCCATGTTTGGCCTTTTTCTTACCGAGATGCAGGAGTGTACTGATCCGGTATTCTTTGTAATGACCTGTAACGACGTTGACGAACTGCTGTCCATAAGCCAGGGCGCCCTTATACGAAGATTTGACGACATCTTCTTCGTTGATCTTCCTTCACCGGAGGAACGAGAGAGTATTCTTTCTATAATGAACAGGCGCTATGGAACCAGACATGACCATCGCCTTGCCGCCAATATGCAGAACTGGACGGGTGCGGAGATAGAAAAGTTCGTGAAGGGAAGCATCTATGACGGGACGGAAAAGGCATTCAGCAATATAAAACCCATCTATAACCAGAATAGGGAGATAATAGACAGGGCACGGAGATGGGCGCAAACCAACGCGATTTACGCAAATAGCATAATATCAACAGCACAGTCAAAACCCAGAAGCATTCGGGCAAATAAACAACTACCCACAAAGGAGATATGCGATGTCACACACCATGGACATTCAGATGGAACTGCACGATAGCCGTGCACTTGAATCGGCGTGCAGGAGATTACGGATTAAGATGGAGTACGGCAAACACCGGCTCCATGCTACCACGGAAGAGGGAATCGGCGTATTTCTGGACGGCTGGAGATACCCCATCGTAATAAAAGACGGAACTGTTTGTTATGACAACTATAACGGACATTGGGGAAATGTACTGAAACTGCACGAATTAGAGGCATACTACGGACTGGAAAAGGCAAAACTGGAGGCGCAGATTAAAGGGTATGACTACCAGGAAACCGTAACATCAGACAACATGCCGAGACTGGAAATCTTGATAACTTAAGGAGATGCTATGGATCAACAAAAAAAGATCGTATTAACATTCAACAAGGACACAGGAAAGGCCAAAGTAGAGGCCGTGGGATTCCAGGGTGCTGAGTGTGTAAAGGCTACTGAATTTCTCAAGGAGACACTTGGTAAATGCACAGACTTTCAGAGAAAGGCAGAATGGTACACGACTAACCTGGAACTCAATGGCACTATCAACTCTCACCTGTGCGGATGATTTCAAATAACATTTTTAAGAGGAGATACCGTATGGACTCAGTTTTACAAAAAGGATGTCTTGTTCTTTACACCTGCTCCATCTGGGGCGGCAGAGTGAAATTACCCAAAAGCGCCGTTACCGTTGACGCCGACCCGGAGTTTTATAACGCAACGAAATATCTCGTGGACCGTGGCTATTTACAGCCACTTGAAGGTATTCGCAGCGAGGCGCGCAGCTACCTGTACAAAAAAACACTTCCATTCCCCATACCGGGCATACTCTTTGTGCCAAAGGGCATGGGGGGAACAATTGACCAGAAAATGGGCATGTATCAAAACAAATTCAACGAACTGACAGAAGAATTTGCAAGAAATTACGAAACCTTCATTGATCAGGCACGGATAAAACTGGGGCATCTGTTTAACCCGACCGAATACCCCAAAGATATCAGAAGGCATTTCTCGTTTGCCTGGAAGCTGTACAATTTCGATGTGCCTGACCAGGTACAGGTATTCTCGCCAGAGATATACGAGAAGGCCGTTGCTGATTATCAGCAGACCATAAGAGAATTTCAGGAAACGGCTGCAACCACGTTACGGACGACGTTTTCTGAGATGGTAGATCATATTGTAGAGCGCCTTTCTGGTGAACGCAAGACGTTCAGGGACTCACTCGTTGGAAACGTCAAGGAATTTCTCAACGATTTTGCCGTATTAAACATTACCAACGACACCGAGCTTTCCCGTGCAGTGGAGAAGTGCCGGATGATTCTTGATGGAGTCAGTGCAGATGCTATACGGAGCAACGATACCTTTCGTGACCACATTGCAAAGAACATGTCCCGTGTAAAGGCAGAGGTTGACACCATGATGGTCAGCAGGCCCATGAGAAAGATACGGGTGGCATAGTCAGGATTACATCAAATACAGGAGGAATAAGGAATGGGATATGTTAAATACGGTTGGGCGGCAAATCGGATTAGTGAAGAAGATATGGCGCTGCTCTACCACAAGAAGAAAACAACAAGGAAGACCATTACCGCTATGGTCGGTGAAGCTGTGAAGTTATATCTGTCTCAGCATGTCTCCGCTCAAAATAAAACGGAAGACGCTGGTAAAAACAAGGTTTTATAAGGAAAATCTACAACTCATCAGAAAGGAGCAATGTATATGTTTAGAAAAGCACAAAAATCACTCAGTAAGGCGCGGATATGCATAGCAGGTCCGGCAGGTTCTGGTAAAACCTATTCGGCGCTACTCATTGCATCAGGATTGGGCACAGGTATCGCCATGATTGACACAGAGCATGGAAGCGGAGACCTGTATTCGGACAAGCTTAGTTACGACATCCTTCGATTAAGTCCACCCTTTGAATGCAAAAAATATATAGAGGGGATCAAAGAGGCAGAAAATGCAGGTTACGATGTCATCATAATTGACTCGTTGTCGCACTGTTGGTCGGGCGAAGGCGGACTTTTGGATCTGAAAGACAAAATCGTACAGTCAGGCAAAGGCAATGATTGGACTTCCTGGAGATATGTTACCCCATTGCACAATCAACTTGTAGAAGCGATACTTCAATCAAAATGCCATATCATCGCAACTGCTCGCTCAAAAATGAAGTATGCGCCCGAAGAAGAGAATGGCAAGATTAAAAGGGTTCGGAAGGTAGGGCTTGATCCTGTCTTGCGAGAAGGAATGGAATATGAATTTGGTACTGTTTTCGATATCTCTTCAGAACATATAGCGACATCGTCAAAGGATCGGACAGGCCTGTTTGATGGACAATTCATCACGCCTAGCCGTGAAACAGGGCAGAAGATTCTTTCGTGGCTTAAGGAGGGTGCTAGTGATAATGATCCTGTGCGTAGTAAACCAGAATCAAATCCACAGAATGATATGAAAGAATTCGGCAAATTTATTGAAGAATCGTTCTCTGAGACAAAGAAAGTCAGACCTGTCTCTGCATTCAGCAAATAAGGAAGAAAAAAACATAATGGGGCGATCCATACGTCACTATGGGTCGCCTTATTTTTTATGTTTTACAAAATAAAAGAACTTATACACGATATAATCGATTTTTTAATCTCTGGCGAATCAGAAACTGTAAAAGATAGAAACGGAAGAATTGTGGGAGTATATAATTACTAATGCTATATTCGTGTTTTTCCGCCGTTTCGGACTTGTCAATGTAAGGTGAATGTGATCATGCTAAAAGTTCGCATTTACAACAGTTATTGTTTGATTTGTCATGCACTCTAATTGGAAACGAACAGCCTTCCCGTAGTTAGCAATCCCGCGCAGTTGCCCTATAGCAGAGAAATTGGTTATATTATGCGGAAGCGTCTCTCAATATTACAACCTAGTTGATTTCAGATACAGATATAACAATATTCTCCAATTCATCCGGACTGATAAATGGAACTTGTGCTGTAATTATAGAGTTTTCGCCTTCCAGTCTAGCCGCGAGATGCCCTTTACCTAATAAGTGTTCGGCACCTTTTTCTCCAAGTGCAATTTCTGAAGTACCTTCACCATCAACCCTGAGTATTAACCTGTTGCCTAGGTTCGCCCTCAACTGCACCGGCATTACATTGGCATCTGGACGTTGAGCGGCAAAAACTAAAAAAATCCCTGCTGCTCGCGCCTTGACTCCTAGACGCGATACGATGTTTGAAACGGCTTCACGGTATTCATTTATCATCATCCATTCAGCAAACTCATCATGAATAATCCACATGAACGGAAGGTGTTCCGTCGCGGTCTCTTTTTTGTTCAAGTCAAAAATATTTGCCACCTTGTTTTGTTTAAGTATCGCATAGCGACGATTCATTTCGTCGATCAGTTTGTTTAGGATTGAAATGGCCTCCTGTTGGGTATCGATGATACCACCTTGTAGGTGAGGTAATCGCTCGAATGCGAAGTAATCTACACCAAGCTTTGGATCGATTAACACGATTTGAGACTGCACCGATGTATTTGTACAAGCAATGGCCAGAATAATGTTCTGCATTAAAACCGACTTGCCGCTACCAGTAGAACCGGCAATAAGCGTGTGCGGAGCATTCGTTCTAGGCGAAAGTAACAACAGATTGCCGTCCTCTTCTTTAAGACCCACAAGCAACTCGTAATTTCCATTCAAGCAATCTGGTTTCCATTTTTTCCAAACTTCCAGAAGTCGAAGTACATGCCGATGAGGACGTGCAATAGAAATGGCTACAACTCCAGGTTCGGCTCGGACTGAAATCACATTCAACTTGTGTGTGGTGAGAAATTCAGAACGTCGCTTGAGTACTTGTTCCACAGTAAGATTGGCACTGCCCTGAAACTTTAAGAGCCCTGCGTTAGGAGTAAGTGTGCTGCTAATAAGCTTTGCTTGTAGTTGAAATTGTTGCAAAGCTCCTTTACATAGATTCTCAATTTGTTTCATCCATTCTGCATCTGCAACATTATCTTCCTGTACTCCTTTATATTCAATAATTAGTTTTTTAATACCAGAATAGGGCCAACATGCGGATAAAACTTCAGAATCTTTTGGAATAGATATTTGAGAATCCATGGGTATATTAATTTCATCAAACTTTGTTTGTGATACAGTTTGTGCTGGTTTCAATTTTTCTGATTCAATCAGATTTAAATTATCTACATTTTGCTTGTTTTGATCTGTTCGTTTTAATATATTTTTGAATCTTTCTGTGGGTATACGGTAAGATTTCCCTTCCCACACGTTTTCTCCTGCATTTTTTTGCCGAATAGGTAATGGATCTAGATTTTCCCAGTAATTTAGGACCAATTCACGAAGTTTGTCACGAGAAAAAACTTCCTGATACGAATCTTCCAATCCAGCTACCTTAGTAAAATCAGAACATTCAGGAGTATCAGTAGGCCCGGAAACAAAAATATGTGAATATCCACGAAGGTAAATTTCGCATTCTCCATCACGAATTGCATGTCGCCAATTTGCTAAGTTTATGGTTGCGTAAGCAGGAAATTGAATCCCATTAAGTACCAAATCAGAAAAACGTGAAAGCCACAAATCACGATCTAGTCTTTTCGGATCTCCGAATAACGCATTTCCTATCATTCCTAAAGTGTCGCGAAGTTGTTTTTGCGATTCTTTACGTTTTGATAATAGATTCGCAGCATCAATATATTTAGCTTCCGAGATCACTACTGCAAGCCTTAAATTCCCGTCATTTGTCATTTCTGGACTTAAAACTAAAATATCCGCAATACGTTGTTCTCTCTGTCCTAACCAATCTGCATAATCATCAAGGAAATACCAACCAAAATATCGATTCATACCCAATTCCGAGTGTATCATGTAACGACTCAAGACAATACCCATTAATTCACTTGCATTACGTCCTCTTTTAGCAGCCCGCAGAACAATATCACCGGAGATTTCGTTTGCATCATTGATGAACTTTTCCGTTAGGAAGTAACAATCTTGGTCACTCAATTCCAGGCTCAGATTTTTAATACGGCTAAGCACCATAGATCGTAGAAGCCCAAGTGAAGCTGTCGATGAGATAAGTACATTTCGTCCCTGCGTGGTTGCTTGTTTGTAACGGATAACTTTAACATTTTGATTTAACAATTGACGACGATCCAGTAATTCATCGTAATTAACTACCCAATTTCCTAGATTATGAATTTCCTTAAAAATGCTTGCTGTCTCGGGATCAATAAAATCTAATTGGCGGGCAGGTAACAAACGCCTTTCGTCAATCCCATCCCAATCTCCTTTGAAAAAAGTTGTAATAGCAGTTATAAAAGCCCATCCTTCACGACTCTGAACAGGGCAGCAAAGGTAAACAACTGATTTCATATCATCAACAGCTGAAGGTCTACGACGTGACCATCGCGCAGGAATAAGTGATTCATTTTCCGCCGGTCTAGCAATTTCAGGATACCACTCTAGCTTTGCATGACGTGCGATGACATCCTGTAAAAAAACGATATCAGCAGGTGGCCCGTCTTTAGGATCGGGTACAGGTGCCTGATCAACCATAATACCAATCCTCAACCTAGCCATAAAATCCCTGGTAGCTTCGCTAGCTACAAACGAATCAGCATCATTTTCAGAAGACTCAATAATTCT
>JAUQXU010000057.1 GCA_030837935.1 Candidatus Brocadia sp. | reverse complement strand
TACACTTTCCCGTATCACGCGTAATTCTCATAGGGCTTACGTATGCAATAATACCCAACAAGGCTCCGTATGGACAGAAAAAACGACACCAAAAATTTTTGTTGACCAGTGAAATTACCAGGATTGCAAGAATAACAGACAATGCCATACCAGACATGTTTGTGAAAAACTTCATCATCTTGACGTCTGCAACACGAATAAAAGGTACGCGGGTATACATGACTTCCAATTGTGCAAGGGGCATTTTGATAATGATAACCTGGATAAAAAAGGCAAGGATTGAATATTTCCAGGCTCGTGCAATGATGTCGTTAATTTTATCAGACCATACTTTTCTGGGAATAACAAACGGCAGCACCATCGCCAGGATATAGGCAGGTGTCAGGTGCATAAAAATGGGGGATTTAAAGGATTCCATCGTTATGACCTCTAAGATCAGCAAGGCAATAATTGGCGTAAAAACAAGGCTTAGACCCGCCGTAAATCTCGTTGGAATATTCCGCATCAGGGATGCAACCCGTAGCGGAAGTTTTTTCAAAAACCAATCTCCCAAACGCCACTCCCATTCAGAAATAGTGCCAATGGGACAAATCCAGCCGCAGAAACCCCTCCTGAAAAATAAAGCCGTTAAGAGTAACGTTCCAAAGATGACAAAGCCTGCAGGGTGGATGGGGTTAATTTTCCCTGTTCCAAAAAAATACTTCGTACCCATAAGTGCACTAATCGGCAGGAAGGATTCAACACCTGGGGGTCTTGGCATGTAAAACCCCTTTCCGCCCATCTCACAGTATTTTACAAAGGTATAGAACTGCCAACCAATAACAAGCACTACGATAAGGAATGCTATTTGTATAGACCATCGCAACTTTTGGGAATTGAACCATTTCCTTTTGTTTTTAACGGTCTTTTTTTGGCTCGTTTCGATGGAAAGAATTTGCTTAGAATCAGTTATTCGTTGTGGTTGTTTTGTTTCTTCCGGGTATCGCATCTCCATAATTCCTTTTCAGTTTAATTTGTAAACGCTGATTTCTTATTGTACTCCCCTGCATGGTTGTATTATGAAAACACTTGATTCAATACAGGGTAAAGTTTAAAATTTGAGAAATAAACACAACTGTTTGATTTCTTACATACAATCATAATCGAAATCAGCATTTTTATGCAAGCAATTTTGATGCGGAAATTTTATGCAATCAGAGAAAAAACACTTTAAGTCTGGCTATGTAGCTATTGTGGGCAAACCGAACGTGGGCAAATCAACCCTGATTAACGATTTTATGGGCTGTAAATTATCCATCGTTACTCCGAAACCACAGACGACCCGGAAAAAAATCATGGGTGTGTTAACTAAGGAAGATTATCAGATTGTCTTTTATGACACCCCGGGCATTATGGAACCAAGATACGAATTACAAAAATATATGGTGAAAACAGCCTACGATGCCATAGAAGATGCAGATGTGATCTTGTTGATAGCAGAACCCTTTGAGCCGCCTGCCAGCACGGATAAAGCATTCCTCGAAAAGATATCGCACCTTACTACCCCGGTGATTTTGGCCATTAACAAGATAGATTTGGTGGAAAAGGATAGTCTGATACCGATTATTTCCGCGTACAGCACCCAGTTCAAATTTGCCGAAATTGTGCCAATTTCGGCTTTAAAGAGCACCAATCTCGATCTGATACAGACACTCATTGTGAAATATCTGCCGGAAGGTGAGCCTTTCTATCCCGCGGATCACATGACTGATTACAACGAGAGATTTCTCGCTGCTGAAATTATCAGGGAGAAGGTTTTTGGATTTTACGGGGAAGAAATCCCCTATTCCACTACCGTCGAAATTGAAGAGTTTAAGGAGCGGGAGGCAGGCAAAGATTTTATCAAGGCGATTATCTATGTGGAGCGTGAATCCCAAAAGGGTATCATTATAGGTAAGGATGGGAAGGCAATCAAGCACGTTGGCCTCATTGCCAGGGAAGAGATTGAAAAAGAAATAGGCAGAAAGGTGTACCTGGAACTTTGGGTCAAGGTTATGGAAAAATGGCGGAAAGATAGAAGTAAGCTCTATAAATTAGGATATAAATAATGCTTAACCTCGATACGTATCCTGCAGATTATTTTTCGCCTGTCTACCAGCAGCTCGTAAGTTCTCTTTCTGCTGGTAGAAATAATGAAGGGATGAACGACGGTTTGCCCCTGCGTATCTTAGAAGGCACGGAAAGACTGATTAAGGAAGAACTCGTTCGATGTGTCTGGTTTGGACAACATATCAAAAAGGGCAAACTCTATACGGATGACGGCTTACGCCTGGAAGTTCTTTCGCCCGGATGGTGGAATTCGGAGGGAGGGCCTGATTTTAAACATGCAGAAATTCTTCTGGAAGGAAAAGGCCTCGTAAAGGGTGATGTCGAGGTGCATGTATTCTCATCAGATTGGATACGACATCAGCACGACAAACAGAGGAGTTACGACACAGTCTGTTTACACGTCGTTATGTGGAGCGACAATCAGGGAGAATCCATGAAAAATTATAGCGGTCACTTCATTCCCCAGTTAACCCTATCCAAATATTTAGATGCCGAATTGGGCGACCTGGTAGATGTGATTGACATAGAATCTTATCTAAAAGGAAGAAAGGTAATTCCCGGACACTGTCACATGGAAATACAAAGACAGATGGTGGATGGAGAATGGATAGGTTATTTCCTCGATTACGCCGGTGACGAACGCATTCTTCAAAAGGCAAAAAGATACGAACGATGGGTGGAAACAAGCCCCTTTGAGCAAGTGATTTACGAAGCGATTATGGAATCGCTTGGATATAAAAATAACAAGGAACCGTTTCTGATGTTAGCCTCCCGGGTACCACTCGAAGACATCCGTCACCTAACCCCTCAAGATGTCACCATACAAAAGAAAAAGATCGATATGCAATCGCTGCTGTTAGGTATGGCGGGTTTATTACCGCAACAAAGAAATTTAAAACCACCCGCTGATAACGAAACGGCTGCGTACATAAATGACGTCGAACATGCATGGGATGCTGTTCAAAAGAAAATCGATCGGGCCTCCATGACAAAAGATGACTGGATCTACGCCGGAAGCAGGCCTGCAAATTTCCCGGAAAGAAGGATTGCAGCTATAGCCAATATTCTTTCGGAGTGTTCGTCTCACAGTATCTTCCAGCACATCTTATCTGTATTTGAAAAGGTAGAAAATTACCATGAAGAACACAGAATCATCAAGACGTTAATTGATGATATACAATCCCTCTTTCTCGATATCTACGACCCTTATTGGTCGCATCATTATGTCTTATGCGGAAAAAAAATAACAAAGCCGCTTAAATTGATCGGGAAGGAGAGAACTTCTCATATCTTTATTAATGTTATGATTCCCCTCTTACTCGTCTATGCAAGAAAACATAATAATTTGAAAATGGAAAAGATGTTGCACCTTGTGTATAAGAAGTATAAACCACTTCCTGCAACAAGTGTGACAGCGTTCATGAGTAATCGAATCCTGGGACAGATAAAGGCATCTGAGAAGATTGTAAATACTGCCAGGAGACAACAAGGGTTATATCAAATCTTTAAGGATTTTTGCGAGAACAACAATATGAGTTGCAACAAATGCGCCTTGTATTTGTCTATGGTTACCTAGGAGAAATAAGGTCTGTGAAAAAGCAACTTAAGAGGACATCTGATTTCTTAATTAAACAACAAAAGACTGCAAGAATCTG
>JAUQXU010000056.1 GCA_030837935.1 Candidatus Brocadia sp. | reverse complement strand
AAAGAACATATCTACTCAATGGCATCCTGCAACACTGGAAAGGGTTGCTTGGCAATAGTTTTCTCAATAGGAAATAAAGGTTAAGGAGGATTGAAAAAATGACATTAGTACACAACTGGCACTTAGGGAGAAGGATGGAGTATCCCTATTTTGAATCCAGACCAAAACGGCAATTTGCTGCAGTATTTAACATCAACAGATGTATTGCCTGTCAGACGTGTACCATGGCTTGTAAGAGTGCGTGGTCGTATAACAAAGGACAGGAACATATGTGGTGGAATAATGTGGAAACCAAGCCTTATGGTGGGTATCCGCAATCCTGGGACGTTAAAACATTGAAGTTGATTGATAATGGTGAAAATACTTGGTATACCGACGAAAAAGATGAAAAGTTGTCTCCTTATGGGGTATACGAAGGTGATACGATCTTTGAGGCCGCTGCTAAGAAAAACATCAATCAGTGGGCTGTAGGGTATATTCCCGAGGATAAGGAATGGCGTGCTCCGAATTTTGGAGAAGACGTAGCGAAGAGTAATAAGCCAGATGAATATTCGTCATTACCAGAGCATAGTAGATGGTTTTTTTATATCCAAAGGCTTTGTAACCATTGCACGTATCCAGGTTGTTTGGCTGCCTGTCCCAGGAAGGCCATTTACAAAAGGAAAGAAGATGGAATCGTTCTTATAGATCAGAAGAGATGTCGGGGTTACAGAAAATGTGTTGAGCAGTGCCCTTACAAAAAACCCATGTACAGAGGTTTAACCAGGGTGAGCGAGAAGTGTATAGCCTGTTATCCGCGTGTTGAAGGAAAAGATCCTTTGACGAAGGGACGCCCAATGGAAACCAGGTGTATGGCTGCCTGTGTGGGACAGATCCGTCTGCAGGGATTTTTAGATGATAATCCAAAGAACCCGGTCACCTGGTTGATCAGACATGATAAGTTAGCGTTGCCGCTCTATCCTCAATTTGGAACAGAGCCTAATATCTATTACATTCCGCCAAGATGGGCACCAAGGTCTTACCTGCGACAGATGTTTGGTCCTGGTGTTGATGAAGCAATCGATAAGTTTATGGTACCTTCTCGCGAAAGACTTGCAGTTATGTCGTTGTTCAGGATGGCGCAATCCATCATCTTTGAATACAAGATAGAAGAAGGTCCTAAAGTTTTCGAAACGATGATTCACGGCAAGAAGTTTGAGCTTTACAATGATACGGTTATTGGATTCGGTGAGGATGGACAAGAAATTGTGCGGACTACTATCGAAGAGCCAGTCCATATCAGAGATCCGAAACATTACAATTCAATTTAGAATTGAGGTTTGTTATGGGAGTTGATAGTATTACGATTTTAGATCAACAATCTGCACCCAGCGTCAAGAATTTGCTTGCGCGGAGCGCGATGTACCAGATTTTGTCTGCGTGCTTCCTTTACCCCGAAGAGAAAAACCTGTCAATGCTGAAAAGTCCTGATTTTCAGGAACACGTGAAGGATTTGATACTCTGTTACGAGGGTGTAGATGATGGCGCCGAGTTAAAAAAATGCCTGGAAGAAGTTTATGGTCTATTCACTGCAACAACCATTGAAACCCTGCAAAGAGATTATCGGAGTATTGTAGGGCATACGATGTCGAAGGAGTGTCCTTTGTATGAGACACAGTTCGGCGCGGCGCAGGTGTTTCAGCAGGTTCATGAGTTAGGCGACATCCAGGGCTTTTACAAGGCTTTTGGGGTGGATACTTCTGATGTTGAGAAGGAACGGTGTGACCATGTCAGTGTTGAGATGGAGTTTATGCATTTTCTGCTCTACAAGCAGGCATATGCCTTGGAAAACCACGGCGATGAAAAGGCTCTGATATGTCTGGATGCGCAGAAAAAATTCTTGAAAGAGCATCTGGGGAAATGGGCGCCTCTTTTCTCGGTTCTCTTTGGCAGAAAGGCAGGAGAAGGTTTTTATTGCGCTTTATCTGCATTGACAAAAGAGTTCCTGAGATTGGAAATGAAATCAATGGATGTTAAGACGGACATATACAAGGAGTCGGACCTCAACCAAGAGGCGGTGGCCGGTGCATCTGAAGAATGTTTATCCTGTGTATCTTCTGAAGATTTTAACGAGGAATGATATGAGACTGGAATTTGATCCAAGTTTAATTGAAGAAGTACTATTTGGAGAATTAAAGGCTAGGGAAGAAAAGGGGGATTTTTCTTTTACTCTCGAATATCATTCATGTATTGATCCGGTTTACGAAAATTTTCCATTAGATGAAAGACCTTCGCAGTTTAAAAAGATTGAGTGGGATCTCTTTAAAAAACTCGAGTTATCAAAGGCAATAAAGGAGGTCTTCGATGAATTTCCTGAGCTTGAAGAAAAAGCTTGTGGGGGGGTGGTTGCCAAGGCAGTGAATAACTTTGATGAGGGCTCATATCTTACAAAAGGGATGAACCAGGAGGCTGGCAAAAAAAGGATTGTCGTTAAATTGCTCTCAGATCGTTTCCTGGATATTCCTTATCTAAAAAAACTGATCAGGCATGAATTGATGCACGCCTCTGACATGCTCAGCGAATCATATGGCTATCGTGATGAACGACTTGGTGGTAATCCTATGGAAGAAAGTATCGTCAAGGAGCGCTATTGTACTTTCTGGGATATTTATGTCGATAGCCGATTAATCAGGAAGGGGAAAGAAACATTATCTGATAAAGAGGGAAGATACGCAGAATTTGAGGCCCTCTATAAAAAGATTCCTGATGAAGTGAAAATTGCTGTTTTTGATGTCCTGTGGCAAGATGAGAATTTAACACATGATAAGATACTGGGGCTGGCAAAAGATGTGAATGAAGTAATAAAAATTTCTGAAGGGTTGCCCATAAAGCATACTCTTAAGAAGAAAAAAACTATCTTACCTGGTGCTCAATGTCCATTATGCCAATTTCGTACATATCATTGGGTGGAAAATATTGAACAAGATGCTCATCTTGTGGATGCGATAAAAAAGGATTTTCCTGGCTGGGAACCGGAAGATGGTGTATGTGGGCAATGTATAGAGGCTTACAAGGTACGAAGTACTGTTTGCTGATATTGTATTAATTAGGTTAAACTTTTTATATATAGTGTTTTACATTGGGAAAGGAGTAGGAAATATGAAACTTACAAGAAGGACTTTCCTACAGGTGGCAGGTGCGACAGGAGCAACCTTTACCATTGCAAATAAGGCAATGGCATTTCGCTTACTGAAGCCTGTTGTAGAAGTGGGAAACCCGTTAGATGCTTACCCCGACCGCGCATGGGAAAGTGTATATCGTGACCAATATAGGTATGATCGAACTTTTACCTTTACTTGTTCACCGAATGACACCCATGCCTGTAGGGTAAGGGCGTTTGTAAGAAATGAAGTGGTTATGAGGGTTGAACAGAATTATGACCATCAGAATTACTCAGACCTGTACGGAAATAAGGCGACCAGGAACTGGAACCCCAGGATGTGTTTAAAAGGCTATACGTTCCACCGCAGGGTTTATGGTCCATATAGATTAAGATATCCGCTTATCAGAAAAGGTTGGAAGCAATGGGCAGATGACGGGTTTCCAGAATTGACCCCGGAAAATAAATCAAAGTATATGTTTGATGCCAGAGGCCAGGATGAGCTATTAAAGGCATCATGGGATGATGCATGGACTTATGCTGCAAAGGGGATCATCCATATTACCAAGAAATACAGCGGAGAAGAAGGCGCTAAAAAGCTGATAGCACAGGGATATCCGAAAGAGATGGTGGATGCTATGAAAGGGGCCGGCACACGTACTTTCAAAGGTCGTGGTGGGATGGGTCTCTTGGGTGTTATTGGTAAATATGGCATGTATAGGTTTAATAATATGTTGTCCTTGGTTGATAGTCATAATAGGGGAGTCGGCCCTGATAAGGCATTAGGGGGAAGGAACTGGTCGAACTACACGTGGCATGGTGATCAGGCTCCAGGTCATCCTTTCTCCCATGGTTTGCAGACTTCCGATGTCGATATGAACGATATTCGGTTTTCGAAGCTGGTCATTCAAACGGGGAAAAACCTCATCGAAAATAAGATGCCTGAGGCACATTGGCTTACCCAGGTTTTTGAGAGAGGCGGAAAGCTTGTTGTTATAACTCCTG
>JAUQXU010000055.1 GCA_030837935.1 Candidatus Brocadia sp. | reverse complement strand
GTACGGCCTCTCCTTGGCCAATCCCTGCTTCGCCAATACATGCGTTATCACCGACGTCAACGTCGTCTTCCCATGATCCACATGACCTATCGTCCCCACGTTCACATGCGGCTTCGTCCGCTTAAATACCTCTTTCCCCATCGATCAAACCTCCAATTATTTTGAAGTTACACTATGCAACACTACTGAATGCCTTTGCAGGTGCAGGTCTATATTCTAATGGCTCCATAGTAAATGTACCTCTACCTTGCGTTATTGACCGTAATACCGTTGAATACCCAAACATCTCCGCAAGCGGTACATCACCCTTAATAATCTTGAGCCCCCCCCTTGTACCCATTTCATGAATGTTTGCCCTGCGACTATGAATTTCGCTAATTACATCACCCATATACTGCTCTGGAACCACAATTTCCAACGACATTATTGGTTCCAATAATATTGACTTTGCCATCTCCACACCTTTTCTTAAAGCAATACTCGCTGCAGTATAAAAAGCCAAATCAGATGAATCTACTGGATGAGTCGAACCATCTGTTAACGTAACTTTTATATCTATAAGCGTATATCCTCCCGCCACACCGGTTGTAGCCGTCTCTCTAATCCCTTTTTCTACAGATCTTATAAACTGCTTTGGAATTTTTCCACCTTTGATGTCGTCAACGAAAGTTACAGGCTCTTCCCCTTTAAAAGGTTCCAGGGTAATCCACACATGTCCAAATTGACCGTGACCGCCTGTCTGTTGTATAAATTTACCTTCAACCTCAACCTTTTTACCTATTGTTTCTCTGTAAGACACCTTTGGAGCCCCCACATTGGCATCTACTTTGTATTCACTCAACATTCTATTTTTAATTACTTCCAAATGCAACTCACCCATACCAGAGATAATCATCTGTCCGGTCTCTCTGTCCATGTGAACTTTAAATGTGGGGTCTTCTTTTGCTAATTTTGCCAAGGCAACTCCGAGTTTTTCTTTTTCTGCGTCTGTCTTTGGCTCTATTGCCATCGATATTACTGTATCCGGGAATTCCATCTTTTCAAGAACTATTGGGTGATCTATATCACTCAAGGAATCACCTGTTACCGTATACTTCAGACCAATTACTGCACCTATCTCGCCAGAGGATAGTTCATTCACTTGCTCCCTGGTGTTAGCGTGCATTTTATAAATGCGACTGATTAATTCTTTTTTATCTTTGCCAGAATTTATTACCCTTGTACCAGAGGCTATTGTACCGGAATAAACCCTTATGAATGTCAGGTCACCATGCTTATCGGATGCAATTTTGAAAGCAAGTGCACTAAAATGCTCAGTTGGAAGGGGTTTTCGAGATATTTCCTCATCTGTATAAGGATTCGTACCCACAATTGATTTTCTATCAAGGGGAGATGGCAAGTAATCACATACAGCATCAAGAAGAGGTTGAATTCCTTTTTTCTTAAATGCAGAACCACACATCACAGACACAAGTTTCAGATTTATCGTACCCTCTCGGATGGCTTTTTTTATCTCGTCATTTGTTATTTTCTCGCCATTTAAAAATTTTTCAGTTAAAAAATCTACCTGTTCTGCAAGTCCTTCGATCATCTTTTCTCGTTGTTTTTCGGCTTCTTTTTCATATTCGGCAGGAATTTCTTCTATCGAAAAATTCACTCCTAGTTTATCAACATCGTCCGAATATACCATAGCCTTCATATTCACAAGATCTATAACACCTTTAAATCCTTGTTCTTTACCAAGAGGCATTTGAATAGGAATCGCTTTTATCCCCAACCGCTCGTTAATTTCACCAACGACCTTCATAAAATCAGCACCTATCCGATCCATCTTATTCACGAAACATATTCTAGGAACACCATATCTATCGGCCTGACGCCACACCGTTTCAGATTGTGCCTCAACACCACCAACACCACAGAATACACAAATAGCGCCGTCTAACACTCGTAGTGATCGTTCTACCTCTATAGTAAAATCCACGTGACCAGGCGTATCAATCAAATTAAATTGGTAATCGTTCCATGCACAGGTTGTAGCCGCTGCCGTGATGGTGATTCCACGTTTTTGTTCTTCTTCCATCCAATCCATCACCGCAGTACCGTCATGGACTTCACCCATTTTATATGATTTTCCCGTATAATAAAGAATACGTTCCGAAGTAGTCGTTTTACCAGCATCAATGTGTGCTGCAATACCAAAATTTCTCATTTTTTCAATATTCATAGATTAAACTTCCTGCGTTAAATACTAAAATTTTGACCATGCAAAATGAGCAAATGCCTTATTGGCTTCAGCCATCTTGTGTGTATTTTCCCGTTGTGTTATAGCGATTCCTTGCTTTTTATATGCATCCACCAGTTCATCCGCTAACCGTTGAAACATAGGGCGCCCCTTTTTACCTTTCGCTGCATCTATTATCCACCGAAGAGACAATGCTGTTTGCCTCTTCTTTGGAACCTCCACAGGCACCTGATAGGTAGCACCCCCCACACGCTTCGACCGAACCTCTACCAGTGGCTTAACGTTATTTACTGCTGTTTCAAATATCTCTAAAGGTTCAACGTCGGTTATCTTTTTTTCAATTACCCCCATTGCATCGTAAAATACCTTCTCTGCGGTACTTTTTTTTCCTTTTCGCATCAGGCTATTAATAAATTTAGAGACCATTTTACTGTTATATTTTACATCTGGTTGCAGATATACCTCTGTGCTCTTATATGCAAGTGCCATAAACTACATTCTCCTTCGTTTAAAACCTACTTGGGTGTCTTTGCCCCGTATTTAGAGCGAGAACGCCTTCTGCCGTCAACACCTGCGCAATCTAACGTTCCACGAATGATATGATATTTAATTCCAGGGAGATCTCTTACACGTCCCCCCCTCACCAATACAATAGAGTGCTCCTGTAAATTATGACCTTCACCCGGAATATAAGCAGTTATTTCCCGTCCGTTAGACAACCTAACCCTAGCCACCTTTCTTAATGCAGAATTTGGTTTTTTTGGTGTTCGTGTCATAACTTGAAGACAAACTCCTTTCTTATGAGAACATTTTTCCAAATCCGGACTCTTGCTTTTGTTTCTAATCTTCTCTCTGCCTCTTCTAATTAATTGATTTATCGTTGGCATATCTCCCCCTAACTATCATTAGTTTGACGTCACAAGTTCCCTATCTTCAAGTTTATCCATTCCTTTTTGAGCAAACTCCCCTGTTGGCATTGCATAAAGAGAGCAATACGATTTATAACCCGTTCCTGCAGGCACGAGATGCCCCAGAATAACATTCTCTTTTAACCCAACCAAACCGTCGGTCTTACCCTCCAGCGCCGCCCGTGTCAGGACTTTTGTTGTTTCCTGAAACGAGGCTGCCGATATAAAGCTATCAGATTGCAAAGATGCCTTCG
>JAUQXU010000054.1 GCA_030837935.1 Candidatus Brocadia sp. | reverse complement strand
AAACGGCGATGGCATATCCGTCTTTACGTGCGTTCCCTGGATAAACCCAGCGCTCGCCACCCCTCCTCCTACCATCACCGCCCCCAATACCGCCGCTCCTATCCATCCTCTTCCTTTCATCGCTCTTCCTTCCCTCCTAATCTTCAACCTTAGGAATATAGACCTGAAACACTTTTAAAACATCACCTTCATACCACACAATCTACAAAACTCCATGATTAATAAATTTTCCCAATCACCTCCTTTCGCAGACAACCAAGGTATTAGTATAGTTTTTTTACAGCGCTACGCTTTTACAACTAAACTAAGGCTAGTTTTTCAGCGACAACCTCATTAACACCCCTTAACCAATTTGCATCCTTTGCTGATAACAATGCCATAAAAATTCGCTGATGCAGAGAATTAGCAACAATCATACCATTTTCACTTATTAAAAATTACACAACGTAACTCCTTGTAAAAACAATTATTATACAAATGACAACAGATAGAACAAATCAACACAAAAGACTATAAATGGTCAGCAAAAAATGGCTTTATTTGGAATATTAGTCGTATCTATTTAACAATAAACATCATAACGAGTGACTACTTATGGCCACGAAATATTGTTTCATTGTCATGATCATGATATTGATTTGTCAAACAATTGCAACTTAACAAGTCTGTTGCGGAGTGTGGTTCGGGGAATACCCAGTATCTCTGCCATTTTGACTTGATTACCATTTGTTTTTTGACGTGCCCATTGAATAAGTTTTTTTTCAACTTCCGTAAGTGCGTCTTGCAAGTTTATCATTTGTTTATTATATAAATCAATAGATAGCAAGTCCTTGTGTATATCAACGCTTTTCAGGTACTCTGGAAGTGTTTCTAATGAAATACCCTTTGATTTAGAAAAAGCGATAGCGTGTTCAATGACATTTTCAAGCTCTCTAACATTTCCAGGCCAATTATACGCCATCAGCGCATTCATTGTCTCTTGTGAAACATCCGGCAAAGCATCTTCGTATTGAGATACAAAATTCTTTAAAAAATAATTGACCAATAGGGGAATATCTTCCTTTCGTTCCCGTAATGGTGGTATACTAATTGGCACCACATTCAACCGGTAAAATAAATCTTCCCGAAAGTGCCCTTCTTTTACCCGTTCCAAAAGGTCTTTTTTCGTTGCACAGATAATTCTTACATCCGCGCCGAGGGTTTCTTCACCTCCGACCCTTTCAAATGTCCTCTCCTGAAGCACACGCAGGAGTTTGACCTGCATATACAGCGGTATGTCGTCTACATCATCCAAAAAAATTGAACCGCCGTCTGCCAATTCAAATCTTCCGCGTCTTGTCTTGATAGCACCCGTAAAGGCTCCCTTTTCATGCCCAAAGAGTTCGCTCTCCAATATTTCTCTGTTTAATGCAGCGCAACTGACCCTAATAAATGGCCCCGTTTTCCTCCTGCTGTGGTAATGAATGGCACCCGCTATTTTTTCCTTCCCGGTCCCACTTTCTCCCCGTATGAGAACGGTTGTGTCTCTTTCTGAAACACCCTTGACAATTTCGAGCACTTTTTTCATGGCTTCACTGTTTCCAACAATGTTACAAAATTCAAACTCAGCCTGTATCTCGCCTCTGAGACGATTTACTTCTGCGGCCGTATTTTTATAGTGTAACGCCCTTTGGAGTTTGATAATCAACTCATCGGTAGAAAATGGCTTTGCAATATAATCATATGCTCCTTCTTTGATTGCTGAAACAGCACTTTCAAGTGTGCCATAAGCTGTCATGATAACAACAATAATTTCCGGATTATACTTTTTAATTTCCCTGAGGAGCTCCATTCCGCCCATACCTGACAATCTTAAGTCCGTCACCACTGCGTCATATTCTTCAGCCATAACCATTTTTAATCCATCAATGGCATTATCCACCGATTTCACATTATACCCTTCCTTTTTCAACTGACTTTCCAGGGATATTCTCATAAGTTTCTCGTCATCCACTATCAGCACTTTACTCCCCATGCAACACTCCTAAAAATTTTTGATCACGTCGTTGCTGTTACTTTTCTCACAGGCAAGCAAATATAAAATGTCGTTCCTTTGCCTACCCGACTCTTCACCACGATGTTTCCGTTATGATCGTCTATAATTCTCTTACTAATTGCAAGGCCTAATCCGCTTCCCATCTCCTTCGTGGTAAAAAATGGATTAAATATTTTACTGAGAATCTCTTCAGGAATTCCTGATCCGGTGTCCCTAATTGCAACTTGTATACTCGAAGGCTGGAAATTACAATATCCAGTCTTTATTGTCAGATTGCCACCGTTTGACATGCTATCCAAGGCATTTACAATAATATTGATGATAACCTGCGATATGTTGTCTGCATCCCCATAGATTTCAGGCAAATCAGGAGACAAATTCTTTTCCAAGCGGACACCAATCTCCTTTATCCTATGGTCCACAAAGCGTAACGAATTTTCTGTAATCTCATTTAAACTATGATTGCACATGTGCGTAGAATATGGCCTGGAAAATGCCATCAGCTGTTTTACAATAACCTCGATCCGTTTCAGTCCTTCTGACATCAAGTCGAGAAACTCTAGATTTTGTGATACATTCCCAGCTTCTTTCTTCATCATTTTTACAAAATTCTGCAAACCCCCTAATGGATTATTCACCTCATGGGCCACACCTGCAGCTAATTCTCCCACTGCTGCCAAACGTTCTGCCTGAATCAATTGTAACTCCATTTTTTTCCTCTCGGTAATATCACGACAAATCCACTGTACCGTCTTCCGCTTCCCATATTCAATTACACTCGCACTAATACTCGCGGGAGTAAGTCTTCCGTCTGCATGCTTGTAATCAATATTATCCAGCATACCTGATCCTGTCTCGTTTATCGTTATCCACAATTGTTTTGTCTTCTCCCGATCATATTCCGGAACAATTTCCCATATCTTCTTTTCGCCTAATTCCTCTTTTACGTATCCCGATAGCTCCTCGGCCTTTTTATTTAAATCAATGATCTGCGCTGAGTTGACATCCAGAGTAAAAATGGCGTCGTTAGCCAGATTAATAGATTCCCTATACTTTTCTTCAGATTCTCTCAGCTGTGCGGTACGCTCACGAATCTTTTGCTCAAGCCCCGCATAAGACTCTTCTAATTTTACAGCCATTTTATTAAATTCTGATGCAAGTATACCCACTTCATCTTCTGAGTTAATGGGAATACGATGTCCAAGGTTTCCCCGCCCAATTGCATTTGCGCCTTGAACCAAACGAAGGATAGGATGCGTAATGCCATGCGCTAAAATAAAAACGATGACAACAATAATACATACACTTACAATCGCCAGGGTAATTACCTGATTCTTTAATTCCATGATGGATTTAAAGGCCTCAGATGTGTCCTGTTTTACCATTAACCCCCATTTCAACTGAGGTATATAACGAAAAGCCAAAAGGACTTCCACCCCTCTATGATCAAAAACCTTTATGATGCCTTCTTCCGCCGCATCCAGCATAAAAGACTCTGGCACCATTGACTTCACAGGAATACTCACCCTTAATGCCGTGTCCATAAGATGCCTCGTATTGTTGAGAAACAGTAATCGCTCCCCATCGCGGCGCACCAATAAAGTCTCACCCGTTTCCCCACTGCCAGGCCAGTGCTGCAGCAAAGGCCCTATAGCATTGTTTGTATTCAAACGAATGGTGACAACACCATTGATAACGTCTGTTTCCTCCATGGTAATCGGGTCCGTTCTTTTCATGATGCCAAAAAGGGTCATTCCTATCCGTTTTGTGTATTCTGAATAGTGAATATCTTTAAACGGCATTCCGTTATTTCCCAAAACATCGAGATAATACTTACAATCTCCATCTATTAATCCAATATTTGATTCGGTGGTGGACATTACAATCTCACCATTTTCTACATCCAAAATAGCTATTTCATCGCAGTAAATAAACTTTTCCTTGAGTTTACCTAAATATTCTGAAAGTCTTTTATAATAAACCTCGCCAATCTCCGATTCCTTCATTCTATCAATGGAACGGAATGCCTTTCTTAAGTAAAGCAAGTTAGAAAATGATACTTCTAAGGATTTGTTCGTTGAAAGAACACCAATGTCAACCAGCCTCTCTTGCAACCAATTACTCAGTTGTGCCTTTTTTAATTCCGCAATCGAGGTCAGCCTTTCGATTACCCTCTCGTTTAACGCACTCTTCGCACGACTATAAGATGTGCTACTTACAATGAGAATAGGAAGTGTTGTCATAAGGATAAAATAGCAGATAAGCTTAACCTTAATGCTTTTAAAAAACCGAACAAAACCTTTCGTTCCGCCTCTATTGTTAATCATTTTCAAATACAAATCCAAAGTTTATCGAATTCTTATCCAAATCATCCATTAACACCTGGCACAAAACGTTCTTTTATTGACTTATTATAGTATTTGGTTTACTATATTATACCGATTTATTCTGAAAAAGGTTTTTCTAAGTTTTTTTGGAATACGTTCAAGCATAATTGCAGTTGTGTTTTGTCGTAGTAAACCAATTCTGCAATATAACTTCCGGAGAAAAATAATGCAAATGCAACCTCTTGCCCATTTAACCACATCGATCTTGTTTATTATAATTTTAATTCTCCCTCATTTCAAACCCATACAGGCTGAAGGCAACAAAATTCCCTGGCAAATGTTTAGAGGAGATATCCGGCATACAGGCCAAAGCGTTTACAAAGGAACACAAGCTAATACATTGAAGTGGTCGTTTAAGATAGACACCCGCGTTACATCCTCTCCATCCATTGCATACGATGGCACTATCTATTTTGGTTCTACGGATGGCAGACTCTATGCTGTTAACCGGGACGGCACCTCCAAATGGACATTTCAAGCAGGTGGTGAAATAACAGCCTCGCCTGCAATTGGAAACGATGGCACAATATATATTGGCTCCCGAGATAAAAAGATGTATGCAATTACACCGGAAGGAAAGCTTAAATGGACATACCAGGTGGGCGGTATTATCCTTTCCTCCGCTGTAGTTACCGACGACACCCTTTACTTTGGTTCTGACGATAATAATCTTTATGTCCTTACCACTGACGGTAAATTAAAATGGAAATATACGGCTAAGAGCAATATAACTGCTTCCCCGGCAATCTGGACGGATGGAACCATTTACCTATTTGAAATAAGTGGAGCACTCCATGCACTTTCTTCTGACGGAGTTGAAAAATGGATGAAAAGGGTTGGTACAGGGGTTTATGACTCCTATTCTTCTCCATCCTTAGGGCCAGACGGAATTGTCTATGTAGGAACAGATAGCGGAAGGCTCGTTGCCGTTAAACCTAATGGAACTGTAAAATGGTATGTTAATACTGGGAAGGCTGTTCATTGTAGCCCTGCTATTGCAAAGGATGGAACTATTGTCTTCGGTTCATATAACGGTTTTATATACGCCGTCCTTCCGGATTGCAAACTCAAATGGAGTTATAAAGCAAATAGCTGGGTGGAATCTTCTCCCGCCATTGATGCAGAAGGAAGTGTTTACATCGGCTCAAGCGACGGGAAACTTTACGCCATCAACAACGACGGCACTCCGAAATGGTCATTTCAAACGAAAGGCGCCATCGAATCATCTCCAGCAATAGGTCCCGATGGTACTATATACATCGGATCAAACGACAACCACCTGTACGCCATAGGTGACTCCGCCCAGACATCTTCAGTACCCATGTTTGAAAAATAACATTCTCTATTTTCTTCAAGTCCGCCTTGCAAAGTTCCCATATACTAGCATCTCACGGCTACAACAGGGTTTTTCCTGTTCATTTTTTACATTTCATATCGTGATTTTTTATGTTATACTAATTATTCGTATATTTGAAGATAAAGAATATTGAGTCGTGTAATATATATTTTCCCGGCATTTTCTTCGAATGACGGCAACAAACTTTAATGAGTTATTACGAGGGAAAATTTTTTCTCACTCCTCACAACTGTATGAGGATATTTTAAGGAAATAGAATGAACATACTATTGATATACCCTGAGTTCCCGGATACATTTTGGAGTTTCAAACACGCGCTTAAGTTCGTGCGTAAAAAGGCCGCCTTTCCACCGTTGGGACTGCTGACAGTTGCCGCTATGCTACCGACAGAGTGGTCAAAGCGCTTAGTCGACGTCAATGTGACAAGTCTCACGGACGAAGTTCTCGCATGGGCGGATTATGCGTTTATCAGCAGCATGGTTGTACAAAGAACGTCGGCTCAGCAAATCATTAAGCGTTGCAAGGAACTCGGCGTCAAAGTGGTTGCCGGAGGGCCTTTATTCACAAGCGAGCATGAACAATTCGAGCATGTCGATCATTTCGTACTCAATGAAGCAGAGCTAACCCTGCCATCCTTTTTAGAAGACCTGAATAATAATTGCGCCAGGCGTGTATACAGCACATCTCATTTTGCTGACATTCGAAAAACTCCAGCGCCTCTTTGGGAGTTAGCCGATTTGAGACAATACGCCTCGATGAGCATACAATACTCCCGTGGTTGTCCATACCACTGCGAGTTCTGCAACGTGACGTCATTATTTGGACGAAATCCACGGACCAAAACTCCCGAACAAATTGTTGCCGAGTTGGACAGTTTCTATCGTATGGGGTGGCGTGAATCCGTATTCTTCGTAGATGACAATCTCATCGGGAACAAAAAAAGCCTTAAGAACGAATTGCTGCCTGCTTTAATCAAATGGCAGAAAGAACATGTGCCGATACCGTTTAACACTGAAGTCTCCATCAATGTGGCCGACGATGAATCACTGATGCGGATGATGTCCGAAGCAGGCTTTAACACAGTTTTTGTCGGGATCGAGACTCCAGATACGGATGGTCTGGCAGAATGTAACAAAAAACAAAATAAAAACCGTAACTTAGTTGAAGACGTACGGCGTATTCAGCGAGCCGGACTGCAAGTGCAAGCAGGCTTTATCGTAGGCTTTGACACTGATACGAAATCTATCTTTCAACGGCAAATTGATTTTATACAGAAAAGCGGGATTGTGTCGGCGATGGTTGGCATGCTTCAGGCGCCGAAAGGAACACAGCTTTACGAACGTCTAAAGCAAGAGGGACGTTTACTTGGGCAGATGTCGGGAGACAATTTAGACGGCACAACGAACATCATCCCTACGATGGATATCGATACATTCCGGGAAGGGTATAAAAAAATATTGAGACACATTTATTCCCCCGAAAACTATTATCAACGCATAAAGACCTTCTTCCGTGAATATAAAGCGCCAAAGATTAATGCTCAATTTAAATTCAATGATATCCTGTCGTTATTTCGCGCCATCTACCACCTCGGTATCATTGGCAATGAACGTGTACAGTTTTGGAGACTCTTGTCATGGACGTGCTTTCATCGTCGCGAATTATTACCACTGTCCGTTACCCTTGCAGTTTACGGCTACCATTTCCGCAAAGTCAGTAAATTACACGTCCTCTAATTCCAAAACGCGCAAGGCTTTGATGAATGAGTTTTAGGAAATTTCAAAAATCTAGGCTGAGTTGGATTTTTTCGGATCTGATTCACCCAGAAGATCTCGCACCTTCTTCATGTCCTCCCAGACCTTCGCCTTGTCATTGGGGTTTCTCAAAAGATATGCGGGATGGAAAGTAACCATCATGGGGATACTTTTATAATCGTGGAATTTGCCTCTTAAGGTACCTACGGGAGACTTTATGTTGAGTAACGTCTGAGCGGCGAAAGTGCCCAGGGCGCACAAGACTTTTGGCCGAATAATCTCGATCTGTTTCAAGAGATAGGGCATGCAAAGAGCAATTTCTTCGGGAAGGGGATTGCGGTTTCCAGGAGGACGGCACTTCAGGACATTGGCAATATAAACATCACTGCGCTTCAGACCAATAGCTTCAATAATTTTTGTGAGTAATTGACCTGCACGGCCAACGAAGGGTTCACCCTGAAGGTCTTCGTCACGACCTGGCGCCTCACCTACAAACATAAGGTTTGCCATGGGATCACCTACACCAAAAACAAGATTGGTTCGTGTCTTACCCAATGGGCATTTATGACAGGCCAGCATTTCACGTCGCAGTTCTTCCAAAATTTGAATCCTTCTTTCTTTCTCAAACGTTTGATTATCTAATGGCTTTGCTATAACATTGGGAGAACACCCGTTCTCCCCTACCTTCACCATCTGAATTTGCTCACCGACGGCAGGGGTTTCGAGAGGCTTATTTTCTGTAAGTGAGTTTGGCGAAGGTAAACTTGCCGCCTTGTTCGGTTTAGAGAGCGTAATGGTATGTATCCCGAATCCCTTTTCAATCTCAACCCGCGCCTTAACAGCACGAATTATAGATGCCAACTCTCTTTTTATTCCTTCCATGTGCATGCCCAACAACTAACAACTCTTCTGCCTCAAAGACTCTAGGCTACAGCACTTTTTGCGAAAGCTTTCTTTGACAGTTTTGAGATCAGAAGGGTTTATTTGTGCTGTAATAGCGCTTTTTCAAGTTCTCCAAGAATACGTTGCTGTACATCAGCAATACCACCTTGAATCTCACAGCCGGC
>JAUQXU010000053.1 GCA_030837935.1 Candidatus Brocadia sp. | reverse complement strand
GTACGGCCTCTCCTTGGCCAATCCCTGCTTCGCCAATACATGCGTTATCACCGACGTCAACGTCGTCTTCCCATGATCCACATGACCTATCGTCCCCACGTTCACATGCGGCTTCGTCCGCTTAAATACCTCTTTCCCCATTGCACTCGACTCCCTTTTTTTTCATTCACACACCAATTTTTAGTTTAATCTTTTTTTCTTGGAGCTGCTGATGGGATTTGAACCCATGGCCTCGTCCTTACCAAGGACGTGCTCCACCACTGAGCTACAGCAGCAAATATTAAAAGCGGCAAAACGTACAACCCACGCAAGTTTCTCGCTTGTTATTACTCTTAATATAGGCAGCAGAAGGAGTGAATATTAACATACGAAAATGCCGATGTCAAATATAAATAATATATTTTATATAGATTTTTAAAAAACAAACGAAAGCGGGCGATGGGAATCGAACCCACATGACTAGCTTGGAAGGCTAGGGCTCTACCATTGAGCTACGCCCGCAGAAAAGCAAATAGCGTCTTTATCAAGACAACAATACGTTATTCAATAGGATTACGATGAATCAGAAAACACTACCTCGTCATCCAATGCAGTGTTTCATTAAGAAGGGAAATTATCCTGGCTTCCGGTAAAATATCAGATTAATTTCCATGTCTGCGCTTGTACTTTTCGGCTTTTCGAAGGAGCTCAATAATCTTTTTTGCATAACAAAATGGTGGGTGGAGGAGGATTCGAACCTCCGAAGGCTATGCCAACAGATTTACAGTCTGTCCCCTTTGGCCACTCGGGAATCCACCCTTTTTTATATGCCCTTCCTCGGCTTTATCAAAAAATTAACCTTTGGAGCTAGCGGTGGGACTCGAACCCACAACCTGCGGTTTACAAAACCGCTGCTCCGCCATTGAGCTACGCTAGCACAGTAGCACAGAAAAGAGATTATGTTAACAAAACATGAAAATTATTCAAGTAAAATTTGCAATCATACGCAAATACTTAAAAGATATCCTTCGTAATTCCGTTTAACCTCATCGATACTATCCTCTCCAAATTTTTCCAAGAATGCCCTGGCAATTTCAAGAGCAACCATAGCTTCACAAACAACGGAAGCTGCGGGAACAGCGCATACGTCTGATCTCTCATACGTAGCCACAATCGGCTCTTTTGTCAACAAATCCACAGACCTTAATGGTTTTTTTAATGTGGGAATGGGTTTCATATATGCCCTTGCCACAATTGGCTCTCCGTTACTTATACCGCCTTCTATTCCCCCAGCATTGTTTGTCTGTCTCTTAAAACCACCGGTTACCGACATGCCCTGTTTTGGTTTTTCATAAAAAATCTCGTCGTGTATCTCTGAGCCGAGTTTATTGGCTGCATTACAACCCAAACCCAATTCTATCCCTTTGATTGCCTGAACAGACATCAGTGCGTAGGCAAGCCTCGCATCCAATCTAATATCCCACTGGGTGTGGCTCCCTAATCCCACAGGCAATCCATATGCAATCACTTCGATAATGCCACCAAGGGAATCCCCTTTTTCTGCAGTTTGTTTTATCTTTTCAATAATTTTTCCTTCAATATCACAATCAATGCAATAGATGGGACTTTTTTCACGAATTTGTTCTGCAATACCCATATCCCTAATGAATTTATCTGAGTTTATATCCCCAATCCCCTTTACATACCCAAATACCCCTATTCCAAAGAGAGAGAGTAAAATCTTTGCCACTGCACCAGCAGCAACCCGTGCAGCGGTTTCCCTCGCACTTGCCCGTTCCAATATGGTTCGTGCATCTTTTTGATTATATTTCATAACACCCGCCAAGTCTGCATGACCTGGTCTGGGACGGGTAACGGCTGGCAACTCATCAATTTTATAATCACTATTTTTAATCATTAAACAAATCGGACTACCCAATGTTATATTTTTCCTGATCCCGGAGAGTATCTCTACACGGTCTTCCTCAATCTGCATTCTCCCGCCCCGGCCTAATCCTCCTTGCCTTCGTTTCATTTCCTTATTGATAACCGCTTCATCAATATATACCCCTGCCGGAAACCCTTCAAGAATCGCAATCAAACATTTTCCGTGTGATTCCCCTGCAGTTTTAAAATATAACATTCGTCATCTCCAAGACCTCAAGTTTATTATTTAATTGCCTAAGATAATTTAGATATGCTAGAATTTTGGAATTATATATTCAACAATATAAAATAACAATGTAAATCCTGTCCTATGTATAATCTTTTCATTAGTCTACGATACTTACGCAGCCGAAAGATATCGTTTTTCGCCATAGCCGGGGTTGCCGTCGGAGTAATGACCTTGATCGTGGTACTTTCAGTAATGAACGGGTTTGACCAGGAACTCCGAAGCAGGATAAGAGGCACGTTGGCACATATTATTGTATTAAAAGGCGGCATGTACGGACTCGAAGATTACAAACCCGTCATCGAAAAAATAAAAACGTTTGATCATGTAGTTGCCTGTGCGCCCTATGTAGAGGGTCCGGCACTCATCAAATTGA
>JAUQXU010000052.1 GCA_030837935.1 Candidatus Brocadia sp. | reverse complement strand
CACCGGAGCCGGCTCCAAATTGCCACAGGTACGTCAGCGGCAGATTCGTGTCCGGGTCTGTACCCGTTCCTGTAAAGTTCACCTCACCTCCCACACCGATCGTCACGTCTGTTGCGGGCGTGTCAATCTCACCGTTGGGCGACTGATTGCCTGTTGAAACCCCTAAAGCACCTATCTCTGCCATCGATGTCCATGGTTTACCATTGACTTCTGACAGTGCCAGCAACCGTATATATTGTCCAGCCTTTTGAGTAAATAATACCTCCTTTTCCGTGGCATTATTAGCAAAGGTTCCCGTTGCCACAGGTGTTCCCCAATTCTCTGTACTCGTACTTACATAAAATTCCCACTGCTTAATCCGTCCATTCACCCCACCATCCTGACGCGGCAGGTATCGAAACCCGCTAAGGTCGTACATAGCCCCAAGATTGATCTGAATCTCATGCGGTAAAGGATCAGAACCACCGAGCCATTTCGTATGCCAGATCGTACTCGTATTCCCATCAAAGGCATTCACCCCCGCCCCATTCTCTCCTACGAGTTCCTGACTATCCACAAATACCAGACTCCAATTCGTCTTAGTGATAGCAGGCGCTTGCACTGTGACAGTGCGGATGGCAGGAATAGGATCAGCAAGCCCAAGGGCATCAGTTACGATGAAGCTTACCGTAAAAATACCAAGGGTATTAAACTGCAACAATCCCGGATCCTCCAGGGTGGAATTGGGTATCCCTGAACTTCCAAAGTTCCACAAGAAGGTTAATGGGGTATTATTGTCCACATCTGTTCCTGTACCAGCAAAATTCACCGAGTCCCCAACATTAATCGTTATATTTCCCGTAGGTGTGTCTATCACCCCATCGGGTGGCTGATTGCCAGCAGAAACCCCTAAAGCACTTATCTCTGCCATCGATGTCCATGGTTTGCCATTGACTTCTGACAGTGCCAGTAACCGTATATATTGTCCAGTCTTTTGGGTAAATAATACCTCCTTTTCCGTAGCATCGTTAGCAAAGATTCCCGTAGCCACAGGTGTTCCCCAATTCCCTGTACTCGTACTTACATAAAACTCCCACTGTGCAATCCGTCCATTCACCCCACCATCCTGACGCGGCAGGTATCGAAACCCACTAAGGTCGTATACAGCCCCCAGATTGATCTGGATCTCATGCGGTAAAGGATCAGAACCACCAAGCCATTTCGTATGCCAGATCGTACTCGTATTCCCATCAAAGGCATTGGCCCCCGCCCCATTCTCTCCCGTGAGCTCCTGGCTATCCACAAATACCAGACTCCAATTCGTTTTCGGAATATTTTGTGCGTAACTCTGTTGCGAAAAAAATAGGGAAAAAACACAGAAAAACAAAAGCGCTTGTATGCCTTTGTTTAATTTAAATTCAAAAATGGTAAAGTTGTAAATAATTTTATGCCTGTTTTTCATTTGTGCTAAGAGCCTGAAATAAAACCTCATATATCACCAAGTCCTTTCCCTTTTGTTCAATAAAATCTAATGATATTTTACCGGTTTAGGACCTCGTGTCCTGAGTAAAAAATTCATTGTACTGAAAAATCTTATGAAATATTTACCGTTATTACGTAGAACCCTTTTGCAAATACCCCGTAAAACAAAAAAAGCCTTACTACAAAGACATTTAATTAAAAACATCTTCGCGGTAAGGCTTTCTTTATATACTATCCGATTAAAACAAAAATGCCTTACTGTGAAGCCGTTCATTTAAACATCTTCGGCAGTAAGGCTATCTTACACTACTTCCTTGTAAGCTCAAAGACCCTTTACTTTGCGCCCCCCGATCACTCAGGGTTTGCCTTTGTCGTAATGTATATTATTAAATTATTAAAATTTTTTATAAAATAACATGCTTGGCATTTTCTGTCAAGTAAAAAAAACAAATTTATCGCCCTATTATAAAACCGACATTAGTTACTATTGTTAAACAAGTCCAGAACTTCCTGATTACTCAAGGCTCGATTGTAAAAGCGAACGTCATCAATAAGTCCATTGAAGTCATAGGTATCGACGCCATTCCCATGTTTCCCAATAAGAGTATTTTGCCCCAAACCCATATACGATACCGATTGTATTGCCATTTTGCTCAAAAAGTGCTGAATCATTCCATCGTTTGATGAACTGTCGGTCATTGCTATCATACTTCTTATCGTGCTCGTTGTTTCCATTAATATAGATTTCTACACTATCATCATCGGACTCTTCACTCGAATCATGAAAGAGTTCGTTATCCAGCACCTTTATACCCACATATAAATAGGTATTATCCCAAAGCACCCCGAACTTCACTGTATTGTTTGTAGTTCCACGAACTACCTTGTTCGCATCGTTTACGATGTTCCAATCTGATTCGTCCAGATTCCCATCCACGGTTCAAAGTATACCTTCTGTACCTCATAAGTAGTATCTACCACATAGGCAAATTTGGTAAAACCATCACTCCCAGTGCACAATATCTCTTAAATGCCTTCAACCCTTTGCCCAAGCACCTATCCAAGCCGTGATGTTCCAAAAGATTGATGTCATGCTTATGCCGTAGCTTCTTAAACATCTTGCTCGGCTCCTCTGCCTATTCAGCCTTATTTTTCTTGCCCTTCTTGAGCATAATTACCGCCGGTATTTACAGACTCAACAACTTTTCGTTTCTCGCCTGTAAAAATCTTTATCAAAACTAATACTCTCTATCACATCTCCTTCAAATTGACACAATAACCTGTCTGCCAGGAGAATCGATAACAATGCTTCCGTTTGTTTCTCTATTACCATACCGTCCTTCTTATTTCTTCTCTTTTTTGGTGTTCAATTTAGTCGAAGGAATAAAAATACTTGTAATTTTCTTTATTATTTGTTTATATTAAAAACTAAATAAAAGTAATTTTTATTACATGACCTTCTTAAACTAATTGCTATATTATACCGATAATTTTCAATACGAAAGCAATAATCGCGCATAATAGCCGGTGAATTTTTATAGTTTTCAAAATGCACGAACAGTTTTTGTTATTGATCGATAGTGATTTTGACGGCGAGAATATGGCGCAGGGAGTTAGTATATCTCCCCACCGTTTTTAAGTATAATCATGCTCCTCATCTCCGCGGGTTTTCACTTCTTTTGGCCTAAATTGCAATGGATAACTCAAAAAAAGTTGGAATTTAATTTTATATCTGTTTTTATGCTTCAAAATTATGATATAAATATATGGTTA
>JAUQXU010000051.1 GCA_030837935.1 Candidatus Brocadia sp. | reverse complement strand
TTGTCCGAGAATGTGGCGTCCTGGTTTTCTTCATAAAACCATAAAAAATGGGTCAATACGGTTGCGAAACAGAAGTTCAATGATATAATATAACTCAATGAAATCTACACAGCAAAAGCACACCAAGCAGTTAAAATTTTTCATTGAGTCGCCCATTTTGCTGAGCAAATTGACCGTACCACTTTTTCTTTTACCAGAAGATATCCAGCAGAGGAGAAGAAACCCCATGGTTAAATTTAAACCATTTCATGAATTCCAGAAACCCCTGATAGGATTTACTCCTGAAGCGTTTTTAGATTATGTCGAAACGGTACTACCCAAAGACCATCTGTGCAGATTAGTCAAAGAGGTTGTATTCTCGTTAGATACAGAAGCGATAGAGGCGAAATATTCTTTTTTAGGCCAACGCACGTATCATCCGAAGTTACTCTTGAGTGTGCTCTTTTATGGGTATGCAACAGGAGTGCGGAGTAGTAGAAAGTTAGAAGAGAGATGTCTGGGTGATCACTTCTATATTTATCTGATGCAGTGCTATACACCGGATCATCGAACAATCAGTGATTTTCGCAAGAATAATCTCAAAGAGATAGAGAAGTATTTTGTGGATATCGTGAGGATATTCAGCACCTTAGGATATACCAGCATAGGGAGATATACCTGGATGGCACAAAGATAAAGGGCAATGCCTCAGCGAAGCGGGCGAAAGACCGTGCGGGGTTTGAGAAATGGCTCTCAGAGATAGAGGAGGAGATAGCCACCATATTACAGGAAGCAGAAACGATCGATAAACAAGAAGACGATACCTGCAAAATTGATCCTGAACACGAGGCATTGCAGAAGAAGCTATCAGACCGTACCTACCTGAAAAGGAAGATAGAAGAGGCGCTGAAGGTAATGAAGGAGGAGGAAAAGGAGAAGATCAATCTTACCGATAGGGATGCCAATCATATGAAAACGGGGGGGAGCAAAGACATACGTCCTGGCTATAATTGTCAGGCTGCGGTGACGGAGAGTGGGGTTATCGTGGCAGCGGAATCAGTAACAGAGGCGAATGACCGGAATCAATTGAAACCGATGATTGAGCAGACAGAGTTAAATACGCAGGAAAAAGTCAAAGAAGTGGCGGCAGATTGTGGGTACGGGAGCTATGCAAATTATGAGTATCTTGAAGAGAGAGGAATAGAGGGGTATATTCCGGATGATCATTTTCGGCAGTACAAGTCAGGAGAATATCAAAAAGAAGAGAATCGATATCACTACACCAATTTTACCTATGATTCGGCAAGCGATAGTTACGTATGTCCGGAAGGGAAGCGGTTAACGTACTGGAAGACCAGAACAAACAAGACCGACAGGCCGTCAGTGGAATCATAAGGTTTACAAGGGCAGGGAGTGTGGGGCATGCCAGAAGCGGTCGCTATGCACCAAGGCAAAGGTGAGAGAATTATTAATAGATATACGTGAGCCTCTTTTACAAAAGATGAGAGAAAAGCTAACATCTGATGAGGGGAGGCGAAAATATTTTATGCGTCAGTATATCATCGAACCCGTCTTTGGACATTTGAAATTTAATGTGGGGTATCGAAACTTTCTCTTACGAGGACTGGAAAAAGTCCGTGCAGAGTTTAAACTGATGTGTATTGGATGGAATTTAAAAAAGATGCTGAAAATGGGAATAAGGCTTGCCACGGTATAAGGTAATACTAAGGAAAATAAGCCTTCATTTTGGTAGTTTCATGTCCTTTTTATGCTCCTGAGATAGAAGTATGATTTGGATGGAAACATTTTAACCTTTTTCTGATTTGTTTATCGATCGCATTTACTTTACACACAATTCCTTTGTCGTTTGTTCTTGTTTATTGATCACATTCTTGGACAGCCTGTAAAGACCTGACCCCCGTTGATTCTGACCTTTAGACGTCAAGAAAAATAATTAAGAAGCAGTACCTCGTCCATTGTTTTTATTCAATTCATAAATCAGCGGGATTTCTCCACAGTCAGGAAATTTGTGACATTTGACACATTCAGACCATATCTTGTGAGGAAGGGTTTCCTTTTCTACCCTGCGGAATCCGCATTTCTCAAAGAATTCAGGCACATAGGTAAGGACAAACATCTTAGCGATACGCAGCTTGCGCGCCTCTCGCTTGCAGACCATCACGAGTTTTTTACCAATTCCCTCATGTTGACAGGATTCCAGCACGGCAACCGACTTTATCTCCGCGAGATCTTTCCAAAAAATATGGAGGGCTGCACAACCAACCAGGGTGTCATCCTTAATATACACAAAAAAATCCCTGATATTCTCATACAGCTCACTCAATGACCGTGGCAACATCACATTTTTCGCTGCAAAGTCATTGATGAGTTTATAAATTTTTTCTATATCGTCGATAGTTGCTTTTCGTAACATCCGCTTAAATAAAATGAAATTTCCTATACTGTTAAATTAACCAAGCACATCATATTTTCTTACCCTGAAATCAACACTCAATTCCTGGGCTATTTTCCTGCATTTTTCTACATCTACACCCGGCATTTCTACAAGAGAAACCTGTACATTCGGTATCACTTCTTTTGCTTCCTTGATAAACTGAATAAGGGCGGGATACGTCTTTTCTCCAAAAACGGGTTTGCATATCTCTTCATATTTTTCTGCCGTATCTGCATTCAAACTGATGCAGATGGTATCGATCAGCCCTTCTAATTCACGAATAATTGGTCGCCCGTTGATCAGGTCGCCGTGACCGTTTGTATCCAATCGAATACGCTTTCCCTTCGACTTCAGGAATCGCGCAACGGTTATCAACACGTCCAACCGTTCCGTAGGTTCGCCATAACCACAAAAGACAACCTCGTCATAACTACTCGGATCTCCAATGGCCTGTATTACCTCTTCTGAAGTCGGTTCTTTTTTTAAACCAAGATGATGTCCCTTAACAATCGGGTAGGTCTCCCTCATACAAAAGGCACACACATTTGAGCACCGGTTGGTGAGGTTTATGTATAATGAATTTCGAATGGCATAAGCAATCTTCCCTTCTTGTTCAGGCTCACCGATGCCAAAGAGTTTATAGGCATTAAAGGTGGTGATTCGCCTGATATCCTGTACAGACAGTCCGTAGATGTCAGCTAGCACAGGAATAACATACGATAGATAGGAAGGTTCATTGCGCTCCCCCCTTTTGGGTTGCGGTGACAAAAAAGGACAATCCGTTTCCAAAAGAAGTCTCTCCACAGGAATTGATTTCGCGACCTCTCTCAGGTTGTTCGCATTTGAAAAGGTAATCGGCCCTGCAAATGATATATAGAATCCCAATTCTATACATTTCTCTGCCATTTCCCTTGTCCCGCTAAAACAATGCACAACCCCTCTGAGACTACCATTTTTATGCTCATGTAATATCGTTAGGCAATCACTGCCAGCCTCGCGGCAATGGATAATCACTGGCAGATTATGGGATTTTGCCAGGGTCAGATGTTTGTGAAAGATGCGCTGTTGGTCTTCATGAGGACTGCGATTCCTGTAATAGTCGAGCCCTGTCTCCCCTATTGCTACGACCTTCGGTTCCTTAACTAAGGATTCAAGGGTCTGCCAATCCTGCTCAGAAACCTTTGAGGCGTCATGGGGATGAATCCCAATACTGGCATAGATATTGTTAAATCGATTCGCGAGGATAACACTCTTCTTGCTTGCAGCAAGACTTGTGCCCACATTAATTATACAGCCCACGCCGGCTTCCTTCGCACGAGACAAAACAGATTCCAGGTCTGCTTTATACTCAGGAAAATCGAGATGGGCATGGGTATCAATAATCATATTTAAGCTTTATGTCCCGGAGGTAACCGCATCATTTTTGGTAAAGGCATTTCTAAAAAGTGTTATCGTTGGCTGTTTTTTATTTGGCGAGTAAAAGATGGAAACCACATCAAAGCGTAGACTTACTCCCTCTATCTTCTTTTCGGCAACATACTGCGAGGCAACCTTTGCAATTTGTCGTTTTTTTGTCTCTGTTACAGAGAGTTCCGGAGGGCCATATTTGTCAGAATACCGTGTCTTGACCTCAACAAATGCGATAGTTCCGTGATCATAACAAATAATATCTATTTCGCCATTTCTGCGCCGGTAATTTCGCTGCAGTATTTTATAGCCCTTCTTCTTTAAGAATTTTCCAGCAAGCAACTCCCCTTGTGTACCTATACCCCTCTTATCAGGCGGTTCCTCACTTTTGTGTTTGAACAAATTTATTATTGCAGTAACATATTTTTTAGCACGTAGGAATTGCACTATCCTCTATCCTAAAAATGGCGAACCCGAGATGTACATGGATTTACCCGAAGGACTTACCCATAATGCTATTTACTGCTACTCTGGGATTGAGTACTTTTCGCTGGTACACTTTTTGATGCCGGAGTTTCATACTTTTCCTGCAATCTCGTTCCTTTGCTCGTCCTTTTACGCATATAATAAAGTTTTGCACGTCTTACCCGGCCTGATTTTAACACTTTAATATCAACAATCTTCGGAGAATGAATGGGAAACACCCGTTCCACGCCTTCGCCCTGGACGATGCGCCTTACAGCAAAAGTTTCTTTAAAACCGCCACCATTTTTTGCAATTACCACACCACCAAAAACCTGAATACGCTCTTTGTCACCTTCAACAATCTTTACAGACACATCCACCTGATCACCCACAGAAAACTGCGGTGTTGCTTTTTTCATTTGTTCTTTTTCAATCACATCAATAATATTCATACGTCCTTGTCTCCTAAGTTTAGCCTGGTAAATTCATGAAAAAAATGCAATTACTTTTTATTGAAAAGATCCGGCCTTTTTTCTAAAGTTCTTTTTACGGCATGGTCTTTTTGCCATTCTTTTATCTTCTGATGATGGCCGGACATCAGCACCTCCGGCACCTTCATACCCCGATATTCCGATGGGCGGGTATATTGTGGATACTCCAGCAAAATATCAGTAAATGATTCGTTCGTTACGGACTCCAGATCACCCAGCACCCCCGGTATCAAACGAACTATAGTATCGATAACCACCATTGCCGGTATCTCACCACCCGAAAGGACAAAGTCGCCAATAGAAACCTCAAACACGTTTAGCCCCGTCCGAATCCTTTCATCAAAACCTTCGTAATGGCCGCATATCAGCATCAAATAAGGCTCTTTTGCCAGCTCTCTGGCAACGGATTGAGAAAACCGGTGACCCTGCGGTGTTAACAAAATCTTTTTAGAACGGGCATCGGTTTGTTGTTCTATCGCTTCGACGGTATTAAAGACAGGTTCCGGCTTCATCACCATACCCGGTCCCCCCCCGTACGGACGGTCATCCACGCATCGCCTGTTATCGGCATATTCCCGGATATTGAAAAGATTATACTGAACAAGATTCTTTTCTCTGGCGATCTTTAGTATGCTATGACCCAAGATGTTTTCAAACATCTCAGGAAATAATGTTAAAATATCAATACGCATGTCTTATTTTTTGCATGGAATACCAAACTTTTTCAGTACAGCGGCAACCGATTCTGTCGGCTTTGCGCCCACACCCAACCAATATTCCACCCGATCTTTTTTCAAGGTAACTTGTTTTTCGTTATTTGATTCCAGAGGATCATACGTGCCCAGATTCTCAATCACCTTTCCGTCCCGTTCTTCGTGGGCATCAAATGCACCGATCCTATAATATGGTCTGTTTTTACGACCCATCCTCATCATTCTAATCCTTACCGCCATTTTTTCCTCCTTACAAATCAAGTTATTCCATGTAAGTCCCCCTTAATAAAGGGGGATTCTGGGGGTTGTGTTTTTTTTGGACTATCTTACAACCCCCTTGCCCCCTTTTCTAAGGGGGATTTTCTATGCCGTGCCACCCTACAACCCGCACAAATAAAATGAAATTTCCTAAACGTACATTATCGCATCATACCCTTACCAAAGGGCAACCCCTTAGATAACATGCCCATCTTCTTTAAACCTTTTTCGTTCCCTTTGAAATGTTTCATCAGTTTCTTCATGGACTTAAACTGCTTGAGCAATTGATTGACATCCTGGATGGTTGTTCCACTTCCATTGGCCACCCGTTGTCTTCTGCTTCCGTTCACGATGTCCGGACTCTCCCGTTCCTCGGTTGTCATGGACTTGATAATGGCTTCAACCCTTTGCAACTGTTTTTCGTCCACATTCAGGCCATCCATCTTATTCCCCAAACCCGGAATCATGCCCAGGACTTCCTTTAATGGTCCCATCTTTTTAATCTGCTGGAGTTGCATAAGAAAATCATTAAGACTGAGCGTATCGTCTTGTATCTTTTTGCTCAATTTTTGAGCTTCTTCCATATCGATAGCCTGTTGAGCGCGTTCTACAAGGGATATGACATCACCCATTCCCAGTATCCTGGAGGCCATGCGATCCGGATGAAATTCCTCAAGCCGGTCCAACTTCTCGCCAATACCTATAAATTTGATCGGCTTTCCGGTAACCGCGCGTATTGAGAGGGCAGCCCCACCTCGTGTATCACCATCGAGCTTGGTTAATATCACCCCATCAAAACCTAACTGGGTGTTAAATTCCTTTGCACTGTTAACGGCATCCTGCCCCGTCATTGAATCACAAACAAAATAAATTTGATGCGGCCCCAGTTCTTCTTTGATCTCCTTTAATTCAAACATCAGTTCATCATCAATGTGTAATCTTCCTGCAGTATCAACAATGACAACATCATGGGTGTTCTCCTTCGCATACTTAACGGCATTTTTACAAATTTTCACCGGCTGAGAGTTCGATTCGAAATACACCGGCACGGTAAGTTGCTGGCCCAACACCTTTAACTGCTCAATCGCAGCGGGTCGTTGTATATCTGCAGCTACAAGTAAGGGCTTTCTTCCCTTCGAAAAGATCGTTTTAGCAAGTTTTCCCGCAGTGGTGGTCTTTCCACTACCCTGCAGCCCAACCAACATGATTAATGTCGGTTCGCCATCCTTAAAAGGAATCGCCGTATCAGATTCCCCCATCAGCTTAATCAACTCGTCGTGAACAATCTTGATAATCTGCTGCCCTGGTGCAATGCTCTTGATCACCTCTTCACCAACAGCGCGTTCTGTAACATGTTGAATGAAATCTTTAACGACTTTATAATTCACATCCGCCTCAAGGAGCGCCAAACGCACTTCGTGCAATCCATCCTTGATATTTGACTCTGTAAGACGTCCCTTTCCGCGGAGTTTACTAAAGACGCCCTCAAGACTATTAGCAATTGACTCAAACATAAACGCCTAATCCAAAAACGAAATTACGTAACAAACCTTTCGCTTTACCCCCCCCAGACAGAAGCAGTATTGTCATTGCCGAAGGAATAAAACGATTGTAATGAATTTCCCTGGTGAAATTTTCCAAACGAATATAAAACTTTTATTATATTTAATTACTATAAATATTCAAATGAATTTTATAAAACTATTGTAAAAAATTTTATTGCAGAATATCCGCCAGTTTGTTAAAATTCCCCTATATTATGGCAAGATAAATAGTTGTCTTATTTTGTTATGCGTTCTATGAACGCATTGTTTATTTAGGGGAGAAGCAATGAAAGAGGGAATTCATCCGGAATACATAGAAACTCATGTCGCATGTGGATGTGGAGAGACGTTTAAGACAAGGTCAACAAAACCAAAAATCTCCGTAGAAATCTGCTCAAAGTGCCATCCGTTTTATACAGGCAAGCAGAAGTTTGTGGACAGCGCAGGTCAAATTGAGAAATTCCAGAAGAGGTTAAAAAAGAGTCAAAAGGCCGAAGAAGCCGTAAAGTAAAAATGAATGATAGGTTGTTAAAAAAATTAGAAAAGATATACGAAAGATATCGTGAGCTAGAGAAGCTCTTATCAGACCCTGAGGTAATTGCAGATTCAAGTCGTTATACGGCTTATATAAAGGAGCATGGCAGTCTTTCCAAGATGGCAAACAAATATATGCAGCTGACAGAAACCCTTACGAAAAAGAAGGAAGCTGAGGGATTTTTAGCTCAAGAAGGAGAAGATAAAGAGTTGGCGAAGATGGCCATGGATGAGTTGGGATTCCTGGAAAAACAGGAAGAATCTCTATTCGATGAGATCAAGGGGTTGTTTGTTACGGAGGATAAGATTTCCAGTAAAAATGTAATTGCCGAAATACGCGCAGGGACAGGGGGCGATGAGGCGGCCATCTTTGCGGCCGACTTGTTTCGCATGTACACCAAATATGCAGAAAATCAGGGATGGAAAGTGGAGCTTTTTGACAGCAGCGAAACGGACTTAGGGGGGTTCAGGGAAGTAACCTTTTCTATAGAAGGAAATAACGTATATCAAAAGCTGCGCTTCGAGAGCGGGACTCATCGTGTCCAGAGGGTGCCACGGACAGAAACCAGCGGCAGGGTTCACACATCAACGGCCACGGTAGCCATACTCCCGGAAATTGAAGAGGTAGAAATTGATATCAACCCAAATGATATTTTAGTGGATACATTCCGGGCATCCGGGCCTGGCGGGCAAAAGGTTAACAAAACAAGTTCCGCTGTCAGAATTACCCATGTTCCTACCGGGGTGGTTGTAAAATGCCTTGACGAAAAATCTCAGCACAAGAACCGCGCAAAGGCCATGCGGATTTTAAGAAGTAGATTATATGAATTATTTGAGGGACAGAAACGGAACGAACGTGACCAGATACGCCGGGATCAGATTGGAACTGGGGATCGCAGTGAAAAGATACGCACGTATAACTATTCGCAAAATCGGGTAACTGACCATCGGATAAACTTCTCCGTACACAATCTTGAGCAGGTTATGCTGGGATATCTGGACGAAATCATCGAAGCGCTCATGGCCTATTATAAAGAAGAACAATTAAAGCAACTGGCAGCAAGCCTTTGATAAAATGTCACTATATTGGTAATCGTAGTTTGTGTCTGCGCAAAGTAACACAGCTAAAACCACCGAAAGAACCAAGGTTCTTCTGTATCCAGTTTTCAGTTTGTACTTATCATTAAGTTTGGTGTTTTTCTTATAAACGCTAACTAAATACAGGTTTACATGCCAGTATCCTCTTACCAGGTAAATGAAGAAATCAATACTACCGATTTCTTCCTTCACACGAAAATTGATCAGATAATCTTATTAATCCCCCATCCACCACCTTCTATCTAAAGAGACACCCATTGGTTTTTTGCGCTCTTTTTTTAGATACAAGCTTACGAGGGTTTTAATAATAAACCAGACAATGAAGCCGACAGAAACACATAATACACCCATGCCCCATGCTGATATACAACGAAACGGAAGTTGCCATCCTTCTCTTCTGAGCACGCAGGATGAAGATGCCCATGGAAGAACTGAATACCCATTTCCAGACAAACACACCGTATCTAACCTCATTTCCTGGGCAAGTAAGACGTTGCACGACCATGACATCGATTCCCCGCGTCTGGATGCGGAGGTTATTCTCTCATATCTTCTGGATTGCAAACGCATCACCTTCTATGTACATCCTGACAAATCAGTAGAAAACACTGTTGCAGTAAGTTACCAAAAAGCCATCCGGAGGCGCTCACAGCAGGTTCCACTACAATATATTACAAATCATGCTGAGTTTATGTCCTTAGATTTTTACATAGACGAACGCGTGTTGATTCCGCGCCCCGAAACGGAATTAGTTGTAGAGGCTGTCATTAAAAAGTCACAAACCCTGTCCAAAGAAAAGGATATCGTTATGGTGGATATCGGGGTGGGGAGCGGAAACATTGCGATAGCCCTGGCAAAAAAGATTGATAAGGCCAGGGTATTTGCCGTAGACATATCTCCTGACGCATTATCTGTTGCTGCGATGAATGCCCAAAGGCATGAAGTACTCAACAAGATAACATTCTTATGCGGAGACATCTTTACACCACTCGAAGGATACGGAATTGAAACAAAGATAGATTTTATCATATCAAACCCCCCTTATGTATCAAGTGATGAATTCAGTACCCTACAAAAGGATGTGAGGGATTACGAACCTTATATCGCGCTTGTCAGCGGGGAGGATGGTTTACATATGTTCAAACGTATCATCACACATACAAATACCTGGCTCAGGCCAGGCGGGTTTATTATTTTTGAGGTCGGTGAAAAGCAGGCACAACAGATAGCGCAGTTCATAGAAAATACGGGACGCTTTAAAAAGCCAGAACTTGTGAAAGACTATCAAAATATATACCGTATCATCGTTGCACAAATGGAGGAAGCTTGTGGATAAAATCATCATTGAAGGGGAAAACCGATTAGAAGGAAACGTGAGAATCAACGGCGCAAAAAACGCTGCCTTACCCATTATGGCAGCATGCTTATTATTACATGGCCCATCACGGATAAAAGGGATACCAAACATTATCGACATCCAGACGCTGTCGGAAATACTGAGAAATCTTGGCGGAGAAGTAAAAAAGTCTGAAGAGGGAACTATTGAGATAATATTCAGGGATGGAGAAAATAATGATAAATTTACAGCGCCCTATGAACTTGTCAGAAAGATGAGGGCATCCATATGCGTCTTAGGACCCTTATTAAGTAAAAGACGCAGGGCAAAAGTCTCCTACCCCGGTGGGTGTGTTATTGGTCAACGCCCCATTGATTTACACATAAAAGGCCTTACGGCGCTAGGCGCCCAGATTGAAACGACGGAAGGATATATAACCGCTTCGGCAGACAAGCTAAAGGGAACAAATATTTCCTTTACAGGAAAAACCGTGCTGGGAACTTGCAATGTTTTGACAGCCGCGGTATTGGCGGAAGGCACAACCACAATTGAGTACGCAGCATGTGAACCGGAAGTGCAGGACCTTGCAAATTTCTTAAACAAGGCAGGCGCAAAAATTACCGGCATTGGTGAAAACAAACTGACGATCGAAGGTGTTCAGGAATTACATGGCGTCGATTATGAAATTATTCCTGATCGGATCGAAGCGGGAACCTTCATGATTGCCGGCGCTATTACGAGGGGGGACATTACCCTGGAAAATGCAAGGCCGGAACATCTCGGTTCGGTAATCGATAAATTACGGGAAATCGGCGTGGAAATAACCCCTTTCGGTAATTCCATCAGGGTTAAAGGAAACAATGTCTATCATGCAGTAGACTTGATGACACTACCTTATCCCGGCATGCCTACGGACATGCAGGCCCAGTTTATGGCCTTGTTATGCATCGCAGAGGGAAAAAGTATTATCAGCGAAAAGATATTTCCCGACAGATTCATTCATGCTGCCGAATTGAGAAGGATGGGCGCCGACATCCGTGTAGACGGGGCAAGTGCGATTATACGAGGCATACCTTTCCTATCTGGCACTGAAGTGATGGTCTCCGATCTG
>JAUQXU010000050.1 GCA_030837935.1 Candidatus Brocadia sp. | reverse complement strand
TGCTGATTTTTGCTATGGTGATCATTGCAATAGGTGTCGCCTACGCACAGGAAACGCAACCGGAAAAGAAAGCGATAAGGTCTAGTTATGCACCTGTGACTATTACCGAGTCCTTTAAAGAGATGATGGTACGAATGAAGTCTGCTAAGCCGGAGGTAATGAAGCGCCATATGGACTTACTTAAGGAGCGCTACGAATTAAGCAAGCGCCAAGCCAAAGGTGTAACTATGTCCCGGGGGAAACCCATTCAGGAAGGTGTGCGGGTTAAGCTCCCAAAAGACATGACTTGGGAAAAGCTGGCAGCCATGACCCCGGAAGAGATATGGGAAAAAGAGCTCTTCCCTAAAGGTTTTTTGCCGCTTCCGCACCCAAATCATCCCGAAGGTGGCATGGTTTTCCCCAAGTTCCACATCGATGAGATCAAGAAACAAGAGGGAAGAGACCTTACCCGCTTTGACCTGGATTACGATCTGCCGGACCACTTTTTGCCAGAGTTCCCGCCACCAATTTATTTAACCACACGGCCTGACTTAGGTGACGTCTCTCAGGGTAAGTTGGTGACCATCGCCAACTACTATGAGATATTCAATGGGATACTGAATCCCAAACAACTTGAAGGCTTAAGGCTGTTAGTGACGTCTTTCCCGCAGCAGCAATTCAACCAGACAGAAGACCGTCGCTCGGAACAACCGGGTCGTGGGGTTGCCTGCTTCGAATGTCACGTGAACGGACATACCAATGCCGCTACACATCTCGCTGGTGATACTCGTCCGCAGGAATTTCGTCATCGCATTGATACCCCTTCCCTGCGCGGGGTGAATATCCAGAGGTTGTTCGGATCGCAGCGGGCATTGAGAAGCATTGAGGACTTCACGGAGTTTGAGCAGCGCAGTGCTTATTTTGATGGCGATCCGGTCATTGCCACAAAAAAGGGTGTCAACATCCTCGAACGGGGAAGTCAAGTCCATTTCATGGCAGAGGTTCAGGAGCTACTGGATTTCCCACCGGCACCAAAGCTGAACATCTATGGCATGCTGGATCCGAGAAAGGCCACAGAGGCTGAGCTTCGAGGGCAAGATGTGTTCTTCGGCAAAGCCAGATGTTCAATTTGCCATCAGCCGCCCTATTACACAGATAACCTCATGCACAACCTTAAGGTGGAGCGTTTCTACAAACCACGCATGATCAACGGGCGCATGGCCAGTGCCGATGGCCCCATCAAGACCTTTCCCCTGCGTGGCATTAAGGATTCACCGCCCTATTTACACGACGGGAGGTTATTAACGTTAGAAGATACTGTAGAATTCTTTAACTTGATCCTTGAGGTTAAACTCACAAAGCAGGAAAAAGAGGATCTGGTTGCCTTTTTAAGGGTATTGTAGTTGTAACCAATAAGGAGGAACTATGCTTAACAGACGTGAATTTTTAGCGATAACGGGCGCAGGTGGGGCTGCCCTGTTATTCGGTATTCCGAACCCCTTACATGCATCAACAGAAAAGGAGGAAAAGACTATGCCGTACGCAGCAAAGGATTATTCAAAACTCATTGGGATGGAGGGATTCAGTGAGACGCTTTTAAAAAATCATTTCACCCTCTATCAGGGATATGTGACAAACACAAACAAGGTACTCGACACCCTTGGTCAGATGCTGAAAGATGGAAAGACAGCCACTCCGGAATTTGCTGAACTCAAGAGGCGGCTTGGATGGGAGTTTAACGGGATGAGACTCCATGAATATTATTTTGAAAATCTTGGGAAAAAAGGCGGCATGAACAAAGAGGGATCACTTGCCAAAAAGATGACAGAGGATTTCGGTAGTTACGAGATGTGGGAAAAGGACTTTAAGGCAGTAGGCGCCATGAGGGGCATCGGATGGGCTGTCCTGTATCAGGATAGCGCCAACGGGAGACTCATTAACTTCTGGATAAATGAGCATGATGTATCTCATCCGGCAGGATGTAACCCCTTACTAATCATGGATGTATTTGAGCATGCCTTTATGATCGATTATGGCCTGAAAAGGGCGGATTACATTGAGGCATTCTTTAAGAATATTGATTGGGCTGCTGCAGAAGCGAGACTGAAATAAAATGGAGGATTGAAAAGACACACAGTAAATTTGAACTTATAACCACCCCTCAATCCCCTCCTTCGGAAGGAGGGGACAAAGGGGTGGTAAAAAATATTCCTGATAAAAGAGATTTTTGGAGGAATACAATAATGCGGCAAAATGGTACTTGAACAATTGACAAATGAATGCGCGGCAAAACATCGTTATTGTTGGAACTTTTCAAAAAACTAAATTGTTGCGAAAATGGCTATTTTGCAATTGGGTGGAGCAGAAATAACAACCAAGCGAAAGGGGTAGAAAATGAGGAAGATAGGAGTAGTAATGGTGGTGATTGCTGTTTTTAGTCTGATTCACATGAGTCAGTCATTTGCCCAACAGGGGATGCAATGGAGGGGAGGCGGTGGCTGGGGGATGGGCGCCCCATACGGCAGGATGTATGACCCAAAAACCGTTGAGACCATCAGTGGAGAAGTGGTCAGCGTGGACGTCATTACCCCGGTAAAAGGGATGTACTATGGGGTGCATCTGATGGTAAAGACGGCCAAGGAAACAATTTCTGTCCATTTAGGTCCGGGGTGGTACATTGAAAATCAGGACACTAAGATCGAACCAAAGGACAAGGTTGAGGTTACGGGTTCAAGGATCACATTGGAAGGCAAACCTGTTATCATTGCTGCAGAAGTGAAAAAAGGCGAAGAAGTACTGAAGCTCCGGGATGAAAAAGGGTTTCCGTTTTGGAGTGGTTGGAGAAAGCGCTAGTTTTATGTTAATTTCAAAATTACCTAAGCCCGCGAAACACACGAAAAAACACGAAAGAGTATAATTTCTAAACCTATCAGAAACAGCTTTCGCGATCTTTCGTGAATTTCGTGGGTCATAGATAAAGTTAATGTTAAATGTTAAGGAATTTCAAACACCCCCCTCTGTCCCCCCGTAAACGGGGGGGACAGAGGGGGGTAAAAGTTGCCGAAGGCCTAATTGAACTGATGCCCGCCCAATTGTAAAATAGGTATTTTTTTTCTAACACTTTCAGGAATAGGGATTCGATAGCGATGGATAAATCAAAAGTCAATCTTGTACTCGATGCCGTGATGTTTCTCTGTGTGATGGCAATCGCAGGCATTGGGCTCCTTATGAAGTTTGTCCTGTTACCTGGCAAGGACACTGCGGCTGTATATGGGAGAAAAGTGGAATTATTCTTGTTTGGCATGGAACGCCACCAATGGGGAACGATTCATCTTATCATTGCCTTCGTCTTTCTGGGTTTCCTGACGCTCCACATCATCCTCCACTGGAAAATGATAGTGTCTATCTACGGCAGGCTGATAGGGGATAGGGTTGCAAGACGCATTATTGCAGCGATTATTGTCATTGTGGGCGTGTTTCTTGTGGTCTTTCCCCTGGTTGTGAAACCGGAGGTGCAAGAACCAGAACGAAAAGGAAGACATCAACGTGAAAGTACCGGTTACGAAGAAGAAATTAATCGATAAAATGTTTAAATCGCAATTCATTGAATTTTTAGTAAGACATAATAGCCTTACTCGATTTGGGTTTGATGCGTGGATTTTTTATCCGGGGATGTTGTTCAACGATCTCTGTGCATGGTGGGGAGATCGTGGGGTTCGACTGAGAGCCCACGAGGGAGTAGACTTCTGTTTTTACCGGGACACAGGAGGGCAAGAGCATAGTCTTCGTGAGAAGGCACATATCCCGATGATGTATGAGGGAGAAATCATCCGTATTGAAGATGATTTCCTGGGAAAATCGATATTTGTAAACCATAACATCTATGATGACCGTGAAAACAGGCTTCATACCATCTATGGTCATACGAATCCATACAGCGGTGTTACGATAGGGAAGGTCTTTGGTGAAGGAGAATTGATTGCTACTATTGCAGATACCGGAAAGAAAACTACAAAGATTCCTCCTCATGTGCATATCTCTGTGGCATGGCTGCCGAAATCTTTTCCTTATGAAAGGCTTGGCTGGAAAACGATGAGTGATCGTAGTGTCGTGACTCTTTGTGATCCCCTGGAGTTTATCGAATGTAAATATAATGTAGAGCAGTATGGAAGTGATATAATCAAAACCTGAATAATGAGACTCTGAATATATCACGAATTACCGACTTACCACCCTTAAATCCCCTCCCAGGAGGGGACTTTCTAACTCGAAGCGTGGAGGATGATCATGAAAAAATCTTTAGGCGCAAAAACCATCGTATACCCAACCCCGGTCTTTATTGTGGGAACGTATGACAAGGCGGGAAAGCCAAATGTGATGAACGTTGCGTGGGGAGGCCTGTGTTGTTCCAGTCCGCCGTCTGTCGCAGTTTCTCTCAGGAAGGCCACGTATACGTATGGGAACATTGTGGATCGGAAGGCTTTTACGGTAAATATTCCTTCTGAATCGCATGTCAAAGAGGCCGATTATTTCGGGATTGTATCAGGCGGAAAGGAAGACAAGTTTTCCGTAACCGGACTTACCCCGGTAAAAAGCGATCTTGTGGACGCCCCGTATATCAAAGAGTTTCCTCTCATTTTGGAATGTAAACTAACGCACACCGTTGAAATAGGATTGCACACCCAGTTTATCGGTGAAATTGTGGATGTTAAAGCTGATGAATCTGTGTTTGGGGAAGACGGGGCGATTGATATAGACAAAATACATCCCATCTTATATGCCCCGGAGGTCCGCGCCTATTACGGGGTTGGCCGATGCCTTGGCAAGGCATTCTCCATAGGCAAGCAGATTAAAAGCATCTGATCGATATTGAATAATTTTGAAGAGGCAAAGAATGTCCATGAATGATGCAGACTTCAAGACAGTAATAGAAAAATTCGGGAGTATAACTCCTGACATTTTGAAAACCATTGGCTGGACTCCCATGGTGAGATTGAACAAGGTATCAGGAGAAATAAAATCAAGTATCTTTGCCAAGCTTGAATTTCTCAACCCTGCAGGGAGTGTAAAAGACAGGATGGCCATGTTTATCATTGAGGATGCAGAAAAGAAGGGACTTTTAAAACCCGGCGGTACCATCGTGGAAAACTCATCTGGTAATACAGGCGCTGCCCTTGCCATGATTGCAGCTGTAAAAGGTTACAAATGTATCATCACCATGCCTGATAAGATGAGCGATGAAAAAAAGAACCTCATGAGGGCATTTGGTGCAAAGGTTGTGGTAACTCCTACGGATGTCCCTCCAGATTCCCCCGAGAGTTATTACAGCGTTGCCAAAAGAATAGCGAAAGAAACCCCGGATTCATATTATCCTGATCAATACAATAATCCCAGGAATATTGATGCTCATTACTATACCACCGGTCCTGAGATATGGAAACAGACAGGTGGAAATGTGGATTATCTTGTTGCAGGCATCGGTACCGGTGGTACACTGAGCGGGGCCGGGAAATACCTTAAAGAAATGAATCCCAAAGTAAGAATCATTGCGGTTGACCCGGAGGGGTCTGTCTTTTACGATTATTTCAAGACGGGAAAGCTTATAAAACCACACGTTTATAAGGTAGAGGGAATCGGAGAGGATTACCTGGTAAAGGCAGTCGATTTTAACCTTATTGATGACATTGTTCAGGTTCACGATAAGGAATCATTTCTGATAGCACGGAGACTTGCAGGCGAAGAAGGAATCTTTGCGGGAGGTTCAAGTGGTAGCGCTGTATGGGCGGCCATTGAGGTTGGCAGGGGGATTAAAGAAAACAAAAGCATTGTGGTAGTCCTGCCAGATTCTGGCAGCAGGTACCTGAGCAAAATATATAATGACGAATGGATGAAGGTCAATGGTTTTTTGGAATGATTTCCTGCACAGCTACGGCGTACCAAAAGACCCTTCTTCTCTCCCTCTGCAAGCGTGTTATTACCCATATCTTTGATTTCGCGCGGGGGGGCAATCTCCCCTCCTTACGAAGGAGGGGATAAAGGGGAGGTAGAATTAAATAAAATTTAATTTAATGGTGATACATGGAACAAAGATTTGAGACAAGGGCTATTCATGCGGGATGTGAGCCTGATTCAGGAACTGGCGCTATTATGACGCCCATATTTCAAACAAGCACCTATGTTCAGGAATCTCCTGGTAAACACAAGGGATATGATTATTCAAGAACCCGTAATCCTACGAGAACTGCTCTGGAAAAAAATATTGCCTCTCTTGAAGAAGGAAATTTCGGACTCGCCTTTTCGTCAGGAATGTCCGCTATTTCAACGATTACTCAACTTTTAAACACGGGTGACCATGTTATCTGTTGTGACGATGTCTACGGTGGAACGTTTCGGTTGTTTGATAAGGTATGGAAGCGGTACGGTCTCGAATTTGATTTTACCGATTTAACCCAACCTCAATCTCTGGAACGATACAGAAAAAATAATACAAAGATGATATGGCTGGAGAGTCCCTCAAATCCCCTTCTGAAACTTGTCGATATTGAAGCAGTCGCTCTGATAGCTAAAAAGAATAATATACTGGTTGTAGTTGATAATACCTTCGCAACTCCTTTCTTTCAGAAACCCTTAAAATTCGGAGCAGACATCGTCATGCACAGCACTACCAAGTATCTGAATGGCCACAGCGATGTTATTGGCGGCGCTCTTGTAGTGAACGATCAGGGATTGTACGACAAACTTCAGTTTCTTCAAAACGCAGCAGGTGGGGTGCCGGGCCCTTTTGATTGTTTTCTGGTTCTTCGTGGAATCAAAACCCTTGCTGTCAGGATGGAGCGGCATGCGGGAAATGCGATGACGATAGCACAATTTTTAGAGAATCATCCCAAGGTAAGAAGGGTTATTTATCCGGGACTCAGGTCGCATCCACAACACGAACTTGCAAGGAAACAGATGGCTGGATTTGGAGGAATAATAACATTTTTCATAAAGGGAGGGCTTGACGCAGCAAGGAGATTTCTTGAAAGGGTAAAGATATTCTCTTTAGCAGAGAGTCTGGGTGGCGTTGAGTCGCTCATAGAACACCCGGCAATAATGACGCATGCATCTCTCCCAAAGGAAGTCAGGGAAAAGGTAGGAATATCTGATGAGCTTATTCGGGTCTCTGTAGGACTTGAAAATGTTGACGATTTAATAGAGGACATCGAGAAGGCCTTTACATAAGATTTAAAAAAGGAGATTCCAGTGCCAGTGAAAAGATTGAAAGAATTTTTAGATAGTCATAACATGAAGTACGTAACCATCAGTCACTCCCGTGCATTTACAGCACAGGAAACGGCAACATCTGCCCATATTCCCGGGAAAGAATTGGCGAAAACGGTCATCGTGAAGGTCGATGGAAAAATGGCTATGGCCGTTCTTCCTGCTTCTTATAAAGTGGATTTTGATCTGTTAACGAAGGCAACGGGGTCGGGTAAGGTTGAAATCGCCGATGAGGAGGAATTTAAAGACCTGTTTCCCGGATGTGAAATTGGCGCCATGCCACCTTTTGGTAATCTTTACGGAATGGATGTTTTTGTGGCGAAAAGTTTAACCGAAGACGAAGAGATTGCATTCAATGCAGGTTCTCACAGGGAACTGGTCAGGATGGCGTATAAGGATTTTGAGAGACTGGTAAAGCCGAGGGTGATGAAGTTTTCAGTTGAAATTAAATAGTTCTTTTTATCTTGGTCGTATAAGAATTTTCATTGTATTCAATGCGGGTTTGCGGTAGGGTGGGTTAAGCGGAGCGAACCCACCCCTCAATCCCCTCTGGGAGGGGACTCAGGGGTGGGTATTGTGAAGGTTGATTTGGCGTAAAACCAACGCCTTAATCCACCCTACCAATAACTCGGAAGACCTCTGACCAGAAGCGTCGGAACACGTAGCATGGGCGTTGTCCCCCGCTGGCGGGGGTTAGGGGGTGGATATTCTCCTTCCAAATGCAGACCACAAGGGATCGGCGCTACAATGTTTGCTAAAAATATCAAAATATTTTTGCTGAGCGCCTATTCTTCCCCCTCTTTGCAAAGGAGGAACAAGGAAATCTTTTATCAATACCTCTCCTTATGTCCCCTCCTCACGAAGGAGGGGCGGTTATAAGTTCATGGTAAGGAATTTGAATATTCGTAACAATTTAGTATTTTGAAAAATCTCAATAGAAAGCCGTGTTTTGTTGGCTGTATCAGAGCGAATATACAGGGAGAGGCAGATTCAAAACACGTCTTTGCAATTTCCAAATCCTGAAAGGATGTCATGATTATAGCCAATTGATGCATTTATGCCTGTTAACCCCGCAGGGGTGACATTGGTTTTTTATGCCGGTGTAATGGTATTTTTATTTCACCCCTTCAGGGTTGTGTATTTTATCTGCCCATGGTTCTATAATCATTTCAGCCCTTCGGGCTTTTTTACCGCATAGCGGATTTTATTTTTATTGCGTGTGAATACCTGCAGGTACGCACCTACAGAGAAAGGTGGTTTTCAAAAAGCTAAAGTGTTACGAAGATTCAAGGATGGCGTGGACAAGTCTCTTTGTCCGTACTTAGTTTTATTTCGTTGGGGATTGTATGCTAACTGATATCAAAAGTATTTTGGAAACGGCCATTTCGGAAGAGATGAAGGCTAGCCGGTTTTACTCTTATTTTGCGCTTCAGATGAAAGATAAAGGTGCGCGCTTAAAGTTTGAGATCATGGCCGCTGTTGAGTTAAAGCACTACGACTTTCTTCTGGCATATTATCAGGGAAAATTTAAACGAACACCCGCCTTGCAGGAATCTGCAGAAAGTAAGATCGTTCGGCCTGAAACGCCGGCCAGGACCGTATCATTCGGGGAGGCTATCAAGGTTATTGTTGATACAGAGTGGAGGGCATACGAGTTTTACAAAAAGGCCGTTGAAGCCTCGGCAGATGAGAATGATCGAAAGAATTTTAAAATGCTCTCAGATATGGAATTGTCCCATTATAACCAATTCAGGACAGAATACAACTATATGACCGAAAGCATTATCCGCTTTGCCAGTGAAGATATTCCATGGATGATGGAGGTTGCCTGATCGTAAAGGAATTTTCAAGGCTGTGATTGTAGAGCGAAGAGCCTCTTCGCTCTCCAGTACTATGAAACGTTTAAAGGATCAGTATCCCTATCTCCTTTCTTTTGCCCCTGAGAACGAATCCTTTTGATCTGTATGCAACCCCGGAGATCAAATGAGCAGTTTCGTTTTTTTGAAAAGCCAAAGAGTTGATACGCACCGATTATCACTTGTATGGGTAATGTGTCATGACACATTTGTGTGACGTTACACTTGTGTGCCATGACACACTTTTCATGGCTCGTTTGAATAAATCTGTTGCCGTTTGTTTCTGTTGTGGTATGTTTGTAAGTCTCAGATATTCATTGGATTACGAAATAATTCTTTAAGATTCTTCGTGGTGTCAATATGCAGGCGTTTGTTTTGCTAATTTAAATTGTATCACGATAAAGGCAAACCCTGAGCGATCAGGGGACGCAAAGAAAAGGGTCTTTTTTAGCCGCTTAAACGGTTTAAACTGTTTTAACGGTTTTCCGGAAGACAGCCTTACTGCCGAAGATGTTTCATGTAATATCTTTGCAGTAAGGCTTTTTTTGTTTTAACAAGTATTTTCTGAGAAAAAACTTGAGAGGAAAGGAAGGGAGTGAAATGAAGAGGAACAAGGTTCTTGTAATAGCTGCATGCCTGTTATTGATTATGCTTTCGGTAAACATTCTTTTAGCTGAACAGGAGGGTACGGGCAAACCGTCAAAGGCAGATGTCATGCAAAAGACTAAGAAACTCCAGATGCCTTTTATAGCCAATGAAGGACAGACTGACGAGAGGGTGATGTTCTATGCCCACACCTTTGGGGGGACGGTATTTGTAACAAAAGAGGGGGAGATTGTCTATGCCCTGCCCCATCGTAAAAATGCAGGGGCTAATGTCCGCCGCAGACATGGAAATCCTCATAACCCCCCCATTAACAAAGGGGAAAAGGGAAGAGTTACCCCTCCTTCCCCAAATGGAGATGCACAGGGATTTGACATGCACCATTCCTTACCTGCTCCCGATTCTTCAGGGCAGACAGACCCTCAGCACAACAAGAAACAAGACACTTCCGTTGCTCAGCATGAGAAAGGGGCAAAAGGAGTCGTACTGAAGGAGGAGATTGTCGGCGGAAGGATTGATATGATAAAAGGGGAAAAGAAGTCTATCACAACAGTAAACGACTTCAGGGGAAATGACCCATCGAAGTGGAAAAACCGCATTCAGACGTATGAGGTGGTAACGTTTGGAGAGGTGTACGAGGGGATAGAACTCAAATTGAAGGCATACGGAAACAATGTCGAAAAACTCTTTTATGTAAAACCAGGCGCAGACCCCGGGGTGATAAGGCTGAAACTCAGCGGGATACAGGCATTAAGGGTAAATGAGGAAGGGAAGCTTGCGGCAGATACGGCGTTAGGAACCGTCAAATTCACAAAACCCATAGTCTATCAGGAAATAGAAGGGAAAAGGGTAGAAGTAGCTGCAACTTACAGCCTGCAGGACTCAGAATCCGGTACGGGGGATCGGTCGTTCTCCCCCACTACTCCTGACTCGCAACTCCAAACCCGTAATCTACAACTCACTTACAGTTTTAAGATAGAAGACTATGACAGGACAAAAGGACTTGTCATAGACCCACTCCTTGCATCTACATATCTGGGAGGATCCGGAGATGGTTTTGATTCTGGCAATGCTATAGCCATAGATTCTGGTGGGAACATTTATGTGGCTGGCGAAACTCAATCACCAGACTTTCCCACAACCCCAGGCGCCTATGATACTGTTTCTTTTACTTCTATGAATCTTAATAGTGATGCCTTTGTCTCGAAATTTAATGAGAATTTAACCACCCTCCTTGCGTCTACATATTTGGGTGGACATCGCAATGTGCAGGATGATAGAGGATCTAGAGTTTCGATTGGCAATGATTCCGTCCATGCCATGACCATAGATTCCAGCGGAAATATTTATGTGACTGGCGAGACTTCTTCAATAGACTTTCCCACCACCCCAGGCGTTTATGATACTTCTTATAATGGTTATTACACTGACTCACCGATCACTAATGTTTTTGTATCAAAACTTAATGGGGATTTAACCACCCTCCTTGCATCTACGTATCTGGGTGTATCTGGCGATTATGATGTTTCATATGGCAATAATTCCGTCCATACCATGGCCATAGACTCCAGTGGAAATGTTTATGTTACTGGTGAGACTATTTCGCCATACTTTCCCACCACCCCCGGTGCTTACGATACTTCTTGTAATTGTACTGATCCGGAAGATTTTCCTCGTAAGGATAATGCCGATGCCTTTGTATCAAAGCTTAATGGGGATTTAACCACCCTCCTTGCATCCACGTATCTGGGTGGCGAGGACAGTGATTCTGCTCGTGCCCTGGCCATAGACCCCAGTGGAAATATCTGTGTGGTAGGTTCTACCGAATCATTAGACTTTCCGACCACCCCCGATGCTTATCATACCAACGGTAGTGGCTTTGTATCGAGGTTCAGCAATGACCTAACCAGCCTCCTTGCTTCCACATATCTGGGAAACTCTGGCAATGCGATCGCCATAGACGCGGGGGGAAATATCTATGCGGCTGGGGGTGATATGGTATCAAAACTCGACGGGGCGTTAACCAATCTCCTTGCTTCCACATATCTGGGTGGATCTGCGAGTGCCATGGCTATAGCTACAGATGGAAATATTTATGTCGCTGGTGGTGATACGGTGTCGAAGCTCAATGGTGTGTTAACAAGTCTCCTTGCCGCTAAATCTTTGAGTGGAGGATCTATTAATGCCATAGCTATAGATTCAGGGGGAAATATTCATGTGACTGGCACTACATTTTCATCAGATTTTCCGACCACTCCCGGCGCCTATGATACTTCTTATAATGGTAATGCCGATGCCTTTGTCTCGAAGCTTAACGGGAATTTAACCACCCTCCTTGCATCCACATTCCTGGGAGGACATGGAGATATTGACGATGATTCTGGCAATTCCCTGGTTATAGACCAAAGTGGAAACATCTATGTGGCCGGTGAGACTTCTTCGGCAGACTTTCCCACCACCCCCGGCGCTTATGATACTTCTTCACATTCTTTTGCTAATACCAGTGATATCTTTGTATCAAGACTCAATAGGGATTTAACCGCTGTTCTTATATCCACGTACCTTGGTGGAGGGCACGATGATTCCGCCAGTTCCCTGGCCATAGACAGTGGTGGAAATGTTTATGTGGTTGGTTCTACCGAGTCATGGGAGTTTCCGATCACTCCCGGTGCTTATGATGATTCTTTTAATAGTTGGATTTTCTTTGGGGCTTCCGGCCCCGACGCCTTTATATCAAAACTTAACGGTGATTTAAGCACCCTCCTCGCGTCCACGTACCTGGGTGGCGAGTACAGTGATTACGCCAGTGCCTTGACCATAGACACTGGTGGGAATATTTATGTGGTTGGCAAAACTCAATCATACTTTCCGACTACCCCCGGCGCTTATGATACTTCCCTTGACGGCGGTGCCTATGATGTCTTTGTGTCAAAATTCACTGGTGATTTAACCAACCTCCTTGCATCTACATATTTAGGCGGAACTGAAAATGATGGGGGGAGGGATACAGAGAATACATGGAAATCAATAGCCATAGATACAGATGGAAATATTTATGTGACTGGTTCAACTGAATCAACAGATTTTCCAACCACTCAGGCTGCCTATGATACTTCTTATAATGGTTATTATAGTTGGACTAGTATGAGTGGTGATATTTTTGTGTCGAAGCTTAATGGTGCATTAACAAGCCTCCTTGCATCTACATATTTAGGTGGATCTGTCAATGATTCTGCCCATACCCTGGCCATAGACCAAAGTGGAAACATTTATGTGGCCGGTGAGACTGCTTCACCGGACTTTCCGATTACTCCTGGCGCTTATGATACTTCTTATAATGGCAATGCCGATGCTTTTGTCGCGAAGCTCAATGGAAATTTAACTAACCTTCTTGTATCCACATATCTGGGTGGAAATGGCAATGATTCCTCCCATGCCCTGGCCATAGACCCTGGTGGAAATATCTATGTGGCTGGTATTACTGGTTCAACAGACTTTCCCACCACTTCCGGCGCTTACGATACCTCTTTTAATGGTGTGGGTGATGCCTTTGTCTCGAAGCTTAGCGGTGATTTAACCAACATCCTCGCGGCCACGTACCTTGGTGGCGGTAGCAATGATTCCGCTAATGCCCTGGCCATAGACCCTGGTGGAAATATCTATGTGACTGGTTATACTTATTCAACAGATTTTTTGACTACCTCTGGCGCTTATGATACCTCTTTGAATAGTTATCGTGATGCCTTTATAGCGAGGTTTAGTAATAATCTTTCAGCTAGTCCAATAACAGTGCCATCTGTGCACTCGAATCTCATAGTTAATGGGACCCTTGATGAACCAGATTGGAATATAGCAACTGAAGTGAACAACGTGGTTATTGGAACGACAAATAACACCACAAAGTTCGGTGTGCTCTGGGATAGTACCTATCTGTATGTGGGTATGAAGGTGCTGGACGATAACCTCTATAATGATTCGACAAATGTTTGGGATGATGATGGTGTGGAGATCTATATTGACGGAGATCATAACCGTGGTACGACCTACGATAGTTACGACCGTCAGTTTATCAAGGGGTGGAACGATCCGATACTCTTTGAGAAACATGGTAAGACAACGGGTGTACTGCACGGCTGGGCGCCCATTTCCGGCGGGTATAGTATAGAATTTGCCATACCGTGGAGCAATCTGGGGATTACCCCTGCAGCAGGAATGACCCTTGGCTTTAGTGCGGGGTATAACGATGACGATAACGGGGCGGTGCGCGAGGGACTAGCGGTCTGGATTGGAACGGCGAACAACAACATAGATACGTCGGCATTTGGAGAAATTGTCCTTGAAGAAGCACCACCGGTTACCGTACCTCATGTTAGCACGAATCTGGCCGTGGATGGCAATGTAAATGAATCAGCCTGGGATATAGCAACCGATGTGAGCAAAATGGTCATTGGGACAACGAACAACACCGTGAAGTTTGGTGTGCTCTGGGATAGTACCTACCTGTATGTGGGCATGACGGTACTGGACGATAACCTCTATAATGATTCGGCATATGTTTGGGAAGATGATGGTGTGGAGATCTATATTGACGGAGACCATAACCACGGCACAACCTTCGATAGTTACGACCGCCAGTTCATCAAGGGGTGGAACGATTCGACGCTCTTTGAGAAACATGGCAAGTCGACAGGCGTGTTGCACGGCTGGGCGCCCATTTCCGGCGGGTATAGTGTAGAACTTGCCATACCATGGAGCAATCTGGGGGTTACCCCCACGGCGGGTATGACCCTTGGCTTTAGTGTGGGATATAACGACGATGATAACGGGTCAGGACGTGAAGGGCTAGCGGTCTGGTTTGGCACGGCAAATAACAACATAGATACGTCGGCATTTGGGGATATTATCCTTGGAGGAGCATCCCCGCAAACTCCTACCCCTGCGATTACACCAACGCCAACTCTTATATACACCCCAACAAGCACGCCCACTCCCACACCTTCGCCCACCCCCATTGTTACACCGACATTGACGCCAATCCCGACGCCTCTGACTAGCGGTCTGGAAGCCCACTATATGTTCGATGAAGGAATGGGGACGAGCGCCCATGA
>JAUQXU010000049.1 GCA_030837935.1 Candidatus Brocadia sp. | reverse complement strand
TTGGGTATTTTGCGCCATTATCTCGTCTGACTTCTTCACTATCCAGCGATGGTATGCGGTTAACAAAGCGCCCGCTTCCCCATACCACACTATTCCCACAGTTCCAGCAGGTTTCGTTTGTTACTACTTCGTCTGCGTCTTCGCTTTCTTCCGTTTCGCAGAACTCGTCTAAGTCCACATCCACTTTTTCATTCGTCTTTGTATCAGTCACCTGAAACACAGTGGCTATAGATCCAGGTTCAAGATGAATGCGTCTTGCTTGCTTTGCAGCCTCCAGCGGATTCTCTGCGTCTATGTCTATTTTCCACTCGACCAAATACTCTGCCATAGTACCTCCATATTGAAAAATCAGTCATTGCTCAAAAAATCAGATAACAACTGGCGTGCTGTATACAGCCCGGTTATATCAGACCCAATATTCTTATTTACGACATTTACAGAATGAACGGCGCTGCACTCTTTATTCCCTATACTATAACTTGCACCGTTTGAGCAATCTGTCTTTATTGCTATTCCCGCAACATCTTCTCTCTTCAAGAATTTCTCCGCGCGTTCAAGATGATGCAGCACTGAGTCCAACGCTCTTCTGTGCTTATTCGATAGCTTCATGCAGCCGCCTCCGACATGTCCTTGCAATCAGCCATGATCTGTCTCTTTGCAGTAGCGAATGCCTCGTCCAACTTTCCCCAGGTGCTCCTTACTACAGGGTGCCACACATTATTGATCTCTGTGTCTGGCTTCCAGTTGTCAAGTGCCCACTGGGTAAACTCTTTAACTTCTTCAGGTTTTAACTCTCTCCATATCTGCATCTTTACACCTCCATTGTTGGATATGCAAGGCTAACCAGACTCTGTCCTTCTTCGTTGAGGTTGGAAATCTGCTTCGAAAAGCAAACGATCCGCTCGGACCTCTGAGGATCTCGCGCTTCTAAACGCTCAAATATCTCAACATCACGCTCGATCATCTTCATGAGATCGCAATTGAAGCAAGCCACACAGCGTTCACAGTAATCTTTTACCTCACCGCCGATCGCTCTATTGATAAGTATCTTCGCATGCTTTGGCGAATGATATCCGATCGAGCCCTCAATAAGAGCAGCAACGAGCCATTCCATTCCCTTTTCCTCAAGAATAGTACTCAACTCAATATTATCCATAGTTACCTTCCTGCACCAAACGATGCACTTTTATTATTCATTTTTTTACACCTCTCAAATTACGAAAGTGAAAGGAAAATTGGAAAGCATCGCGTGTAATGGGTTCGCACACCTGCTTTCTCAAGCATGCGAAGCCTGCCATAGTTTGTTCTGCCTTTACCACGATGCGAGTCTGCCTGTCATGAGACTACGCTGAGTTCTACTTGAAAAAAGGTTGTGATAATATGTAAAAAGGGTTCGGATTTAGCTGCAGCGGAGTCAGGGGATTTTTATTGGTAGCAGATGTCGTTTTTGATATATGGTCAAAAGGATTTATGTGGTAGGATGGATGATTTATGCAAGATAAAAAAAGAATGATGCTACCCTCATGAATAAAAAAAAGTTGATATATCTTATCTTTTTAATAATAAGTATTTTATTTTCAATATCTTTTTCCATTCCAGCAAATGCAGCCGCAGGGGATTTAATATTGGATACTAGAATTTTATTTCCCTACCCTGATCCACATGAAGCAACTACATTGGGCACTACAATACTAAAAGAAGGATATTCATTATCACTGGATGATGTTTACGACCATGCGAATTACACTCAGACGGTAGCAGTTCTTACCATATATAAGAATGAAGAAATTGTAAAAAGGATAAAATTAAAGACAGGAGATTATATTTATTACAATAAAACTATAGGTGGAAGAGAATATATAATTATTGAGTCAAAGTTAGATACAATATTTAGAGGAACTCCCAACAATATAGTCATGCTCAAACCTTTTTATCAATATTCTGACGGATCGACTATTATTGAGCCCGATTTTGTCTCTACTAATCTAAATCCAAAAATTAAGGAGACTCCTTATGAAGAATGGAATAGGAGCTTTGGTGAAATATATGGGAGATTTGCTGGAGACAATGTGTGGTCTGTCCAGCAGACTTCAGACGATGGTTATATCCTTGTAGGTAAGAAGGCTCAAAATCCTTGGGCTGAGTTAATAAAAATTGATGTAAATGGCAATGAACAATGGAATAAGACGTTTGGAGATTTCGGGTATATGCCTTCCGGTTTACATTTTCATGATGGCGGTTATATTTTCGTGGGCTTTAGTCAAACTTACAGAAGTCCTACTATGCTGGTCAAAACTGATGTGAATGGAAATCAGCAGTGGAACAGGAAATTTGGCGGAACTGGTGATTACTCTGTTTATTCAGTCCAGAATACGTTGGATGGCGGCTATATTCTCGCAGGTAGGAAGTGGTCGGATAGGACAGGAAATGATGCCAGGGATGCCATACTAGTCAAGACCAACTCAAATGGCAGTGAAGAGTGGAGAAAAACCTTTGGATTAGACGGAGTTATTACACCGTCTTCTGTCCGGGAGACCCCGGATGGAGGATATATACTGACAGGAATTACTGACTGGCATGACGATATTAGAATTGATGAAGCCTGGCTCTTAAAAACCGATTCAAATGGAACTGAACAGTGGAACAGGACAATTGGAAGAGCTGGCTATGATTATGTTAATTCTGTCCAGAATACGTTGGATGGTGGCTATATTCTTGCAGGCATGAAGGATTCGAGGACAGGAAGTGATGCCTGGCTCTTAAAGACCGATGCAAATGGTAATGAACAGTGGAACAAGACTTTCGGATTGGATGGACTTGATCGTGTTAATTCTGTTGTACAGACCTCGGATGGAGGATATGTACTGGCAGGTCAAATCGACACAGCCAAGAATCCTGATTTCAAAGGCCAGATACTCTATGAGAATTATGATGCCTGGCTCTTCAAAACTGATGCCAACGGTAATCTTGAGTGGACCAAGACCATTGGGGGATTGAAAAGAGATACGGCCAATTTTGTTCAGGAGACTAAAGATGGCGGATATGTAATTGCAGGAACTACGGAATCAGATAGTTCCGGAGGCAGTGAAAGCTGGTTGGTAAAAGTCGCAGACGTGAAGGTAGATAATACACAATCCCAAGTTATTATATCTGATAATAATGTTATATATAATAATATCACAGATAATATCCAAACCAGCCCTGGAAAATCCATACCCGGTTTTGAATTTTTTGGAGGGGTATTCTCAATTATAATAATACTGCTTTCAAGAAGGAGACTACTTTAATGGCATGCATAAAAGAGAAAGACAATGAAAAAAGACATATGGCTGATATCGTGGAATATACTCCTGAACTCAAAGATGTGGATGCAGAAATATTCCATAAGAACTTAAATCGTGAACTTACCCAAGAGGAGATTATAGAAATTCGTAAATAGGCATTGGGTTATAGTTCAATGTTAAAATAATTTTCATCACTTTTATAAATATAGCCCCATCTCCTTGCAGCTCTTCTTAAAGCATGTCCCACAGTCGATCTCCAGACACTCTGGATGTCCCGTACCCCATTTATCAAAGCCCTTCAATCTCTCTTTATCAGTCCAGCGCAGCGGGAACAGCCTGCTGAAAGAAAAACGAACACAAATCATTTAACTGAAGATTCACATATTCATCATTAATTCCTGTAAAGAGACAATTATGACACTTGATGAGACTAAAATAAAAAAAATCGCTGAAGTAATTGTAAAAAAGACTCATCCAAAAAAGATATACATCTTCGGTTCCCATGCAAAAGGAACAGCCAGACCGGAAAGTGACCTTGACTTGCTGATTATTGCAGATATGCCAGGCCCAAAAAACAAGCGCAGTCTTGCAGTACGTCGTCTTTTCCCGAACAGGGATTTCTCGCTTGATGTTTTCGTTTATCATGAAGATGAATTTAATGAAGAGGTTGACATTGCCAATACGCTTGCTACAGCCGTAGCAAGAGAGGGTAAGCTCATTTATGCCGGATAAGACAAAGTGGGTGAATGAATGGAAACAAAAGGCTGAAAATGATCTAAGGACAGCACAGATCGTTTTGTCAAGCGAGGAGCCCCCTACAGATACGATATGTTTTCATGCGCAACAGTGCGCAGAAAAATACCTGAAAAGTTACCTTACATCAAAGGATATTACCATTGAAAAAACACATGACCTCACAAGAATCAACAATATCTATATTGGCATAGACCCGGATTTTCAGAAACTTTCTGAATTTGCTGAACTTCTTTCTGGATACGCAGTTGAGGTCAGGTACCCTGGTGATTTTATTGAGTACTCAATAGGAGAGGCGGAAGAAGCAGTTGAAATGGCTAAATCTTTCAAGAATTTAGTGCTGCAAAAGTTAGATTTTTGATTGAAAGTCACCTTAAACGATCTCTATATCCTCTTTCTGCACCTTATCCACAACATGCTTCCATACATCTCCAAGGTGTTCATAGAAACAGGGATCATACTCCCAATTAGAGGGGTCTTTCCTTGCAAGCGCTCTTGAAACTTCATCTACATCACCTGGATCCTCGACATCAACCACATAATATACATCACGGGTTACTGGAACCCGCACTCTGACTTTTACCGATTCGTTTTCTCTTTGTCTCATGATCCTCCATTTAGATAAATTTATGAACCGCTTTATAACAATCCTCACATAATGCCCAGGGAGTCTCGCTCTTGTCCACCATCTCTATCCACGATTTGAGTGTTTTATCCATTATCTCTCTGATGTAAGCCTCATTCGTTTCACCCATTGACTCCAGCATCTCGATACTCTTCCTGAGCATCTCCTCAGGCCTGTATCCGTGCTTAACTGCCCTTGATATCGCTTCCGGGGATTCTATATGTTCTACGTATATCATTGGGCCAATAGCAGCCGAACACAGATCGCATATTGCCGTCGTGTTACCATCTATTTCCTTCAATTCCGTGGTGGTGTCAAGGATCGCTACCCCATCCTTGCTGACCTCAAAAAGTACCTTTTCAGCAGGGATCTTAATTCGTTTCTCAGGCATGTTCTTTCTTCCGCCCGTCTCACGCCAACAGTGAATCTGACGTGAACTCAATCGGGGCATTCATTACGCTAACAGGTCTTTGTGGGTTATGAGAATTGCCCTCTAACTGTGCATCTGCTTCAGCCTGAGTCTTGATATCAGCCTCGGCTTGTAGAACTGGCTCCGGGATTACCAGAACCCCCCTCGTCTCATTCACCTTTACGTCAGACTCCGCCAATACCGATTGTTCTACCCTCGGAGCCTGCTCCGCCTTTGGTACGACAATGGTGAAACCCCCAACGATATTATGTGCTTCTGGCCTTGCCGGTTCTGCTACTGCAATGCCCTCAATGGGTGCAGGCAATACAGGCTTCTCCACCGCAGATTCTTGCGTCTGTTCTGGATGAGGTACTACAATAGCGATAGAGGGCTCGGCGGTCTTTTTCTCCTCAATCCTGGGTGGAATAAGCGGTTGCTGTGCGACCTTCTCGACAAGCTTCCGTACCTGCTGGTCAAGAACCTCAACCTTCATTCTTGCAATAGACATCTCTTTGTTGAGCAACCCTTCATACCTGGCAATAGTTTCCTTTGAAGCCTTTACCATCTCCACATATTTAGCAGCGGTCTTTGTTGTAGTGTCAGTGCTCTGAAGAAGCTTAGATAACTCCACCAGAGTCCTATCTACGTCTCTTGTGTTCTGTTCTTCGAATCTTACCTCAACGAGAGCCCTTGTTTTGTCAGCGTCTATTAGAGGGATGCTCTCAAAAGCAGATTCGTAATCAGTTATACCGTATGCGGCAAGTTCTTTAGACAATATCTCCATCTTCTGAACCATATCAGCATGTGCATATGGGATAAAGTAAACCGCACCGCTTGGTCTTACAAGAGTTGGCGACATGCTTTTTATGATCTCATGGAACATCACCCTGATCTGTTTACCAGTCAAGTAATAGCAGTAAGTCTCATACAACTGCTTGATCTGCGTTGTTATTGGCTGGCTGTCAGGCTGAAGATCATAATACCTGACATCCTCTGTATCCTTGTCGAAGTGTACCCGACCTATCTCTGCGTAATCTTCCGAGGTGAGCGCCTTTTTGCTTGCATCCCTGACCTCTTTGACAATCGACTTGACTATCTCATCATCGGTCTTCGCGGCCAGTCTGACCATGTAGACAGCATGCTTCCCCTCTCCAATATCAACTTCTGTCTCCTCGCTGAGCTCAGTCGTCGCTCGTTTGAATGCATTGATCTTGCTCGGCTCCTCTGGCATAAAATCCATTGGTATCTTTACCTGTACGAAAAGTTTCCTTAAATCTGAAGTTCTGATCCTGGACTCCTTTACGGAATACCATATCAGATGTCCAAGGATAGGAACCTTCTCTCCGCCATGCCCCACAGCCTGATCTGCTGTAGCAAACACCTTATCTGAAAATTTTTCATCCATTGTTGAAACCTCCATGCAGTAACCTGCATTTGGTAATTTTCGGTTTTTGAGCATCGCTTGTAATGGCTTTGCACACACTTTTTCTCAGAGTGTGCGAAACCTTTCATTGGTTTGCCTGCCTTTACTGCGATGCGAACGTCATCTTCTTAGAATACGCTGAGAGCTTAGCTTGAAAAAAGATTTCGGTGAAATTTGCTTGAATCATTAAACCTCTCGACAATCTCTTCCCAACCGGTAGGAGCTGGTGGCTTAACCGCCCGGATAATGTCGTCTATATCGCATCCTGAGCAGGATTTAAAAAAGTATTACAGGGATAAGAAAAATTCACCTATTTAAGTTTATTAACGCTTTGCAGACTAAGAGCCTATCCGAAAAGTATAGCGACCTATTGTAACTTTTTACAATAGGCAATATGCATTAACTGAACGGATGCTCGAATATTATAGACCTATTGTAACTTTTACACATGCCATTATTGACTTTTCGGATAAGCTCTAAATTGTTTTTCTTTTTTTCGTGTGGTTTCTTCATGAATGGGAATATGTGTTTTAATTTGGTTCAAATCCCGTGAAGTCGTGCTTCATTGACCCCAGACTGAAGGTTCTTTTCTGGTTCACCCATGGTTCACTTTTGGTGCCTTCCTTGTTCATCGTAGTTCTTATTTATCAATCATACAATTTCTCACTTAAAATAAATAACATGACGAATATCAAGGAGTACTTCAATTATAAGTTTTTGATTATTTGTAATTTGCCGATAATATTTACTTTCTTCTACATTATCCCTTATTGCTTCTCTATTTCTCATTTTTTCACCGTTTATCTATTCTCATATCGCTTTTTTTACTTTCATGTTCTGCTATCAATTCTTGGATTGTATAGCTTAAACTGCTCGCTTTTCCATTTCATTCTTTAAGTTTAACAGAAAATACTGTAGCATCTTGGTCGTATCTTAATTCGAATAATTTCGGACAAGCTTTAAAAAGCTGGGATAATTGTTTAAATCCATATGTTCTTGGATCAAATCCCGGATTTAATTGTTGCAAATGAGAACCTAATGTCCCTAAATGTGCCCAACCATCATCTCTTACTGCCATTTCAAAAGCTTGTTTCATCAATATGCTCGCTTCTTTCATTTTTTGTTTATCATCTTTTTTCAAATTCATGGGCATAGTTTTATCTTCTAGGGAACTTTCTTCTGAAATCAAATTTTCAGTATAGATGAAACGATCGCAAGCTTTTAGAAATGCCTGAGGGGTTTTTAGTTGACCAATCCCCATCACAAAAAGTCCTTTCTCACGGATTTTTGTTGCAAGCTTGGTATAGTCACTATCGCTTGATATAATGCAAAAACCTTCCACATGTCCACTAAATAATATTTCCATAGCATCAATTATCATAGCACTATCGGTAGCATTCTTACCAACAGTATTTCTAAATGCTTGTATAGGTTGAATCGCATTATCCGCTAATGTCTCTTTCCACCCATTCATATTTGGTGTAGTCCAATCTCCATAAATACGCCTGATTGTTATTGAACCATTTTTACCCGTTTCAGCCAACATTTTTTAATTAATGAAGGTTGTGCATTATCTCCATCTATCAATAGGGCAATTTTCTTTCTATTAATTTCTTCAAATTTTTCTGCCATTTATTACTCCATGTTCCTTACTGAAGTTAAGAATTGGAAGGCTTTTGCCTTCCAATTGTCACATATTCTTAGTCGTCTTCGTCATCATCCCAATTTTCCGGGCGTTCATCGTGACCACGACTCTCCCAGTATGCATCATTGTTTGGATTGCACTGGTTGGCATGGTTAACATCGTTGCTTCCTGACATATTATCCTCCTTTCATTTCTTGTTCTTTGCGGCGGCAGATTGCGCTCTTGCTTTGAAATCCTGATTATTTCCGGATTTATCGGCTTGAGATTGGATTCTCGATGCAGCTTGACCTGTCATTTCGGACTTTTTAGTCAAATTTTTCACCTCCCTTTAATATTATGTTATTGCAATAACTTTCATCTTTTAATTCAGGAAAAAATGCATTTTTGACTACATCTTTTAAAATAGTTTGACCTTTTTCAATTCTGTAGTATATATCATCTATACTTTTCAGGTCTTCTAACACCTTTATTGATTTGTCTGATAGCTCTTCTGGACATGTATACAAAAGTTCATTCCAATCTACTTTGGTTAGAGCTTCAAAAATATCATATTTTAGCTTTTTTTCAAGAGCCAGGGGAATATTTTCTAAAGGATTACAATACGTCAATAGATTCCTGGATAATATGGGTAAATATTTGTAAAAAATTCGTGAAATTGGTTTTTCTTTGTTTTTTAAGTAATTCAATATTTCAGAAAAATTCTTGATATTTACAACAAAATCGTTATATTCTCTTAAAATGTTTGAAGTGTAAGTATATCCCCTGTCGGTAACGGAAACAAAAGGCCCTTTCGATTTGTCGTTGGAAGATATTTCTGAAGTACAGGTATCGAAGTATATTATTTTTGAATAGCTATCAAAGTTACATGATAACAGTTTATCATTCTCTTTCCCATTTATTTCTGTAATTTTGGGGCGTATGTGAACACCATTAACCAAATCATTTTTTGGATACGATCCTATCAACGCTAAATCACTTATGGTCAAAAAAAGCAATCTTTTCATAATTTGCTCAAAATGTCCGGTTAAATAATCCATACAGTATTGTTTTTCTCCGAGTGTCCAGTTTCCATACAGAAACTCTCCAATAGCACTGGGGGATATTTTAATCAAAATCAAAATCGGTGTAATCAAATTTGTTTCTTGCCAAATATTATAGTGTTCCTCTATTCCACTTAAACATTTTTTCAAAGTGGGGCAAGACGTGAACAACTTTTCATTTAACTCTTCTATTTTTCCAATATATCCTTCAATAGTCTTTCCAAAAGACTCATCAAGAACAGGCAAGTATATGCTTATCCAGAAGGGATAGAATTGATTCCATATTTTTTCTTCTGGTTCCAGTCTTTCAAGTTTTCTTTGCATATACACATCAAAAGATATTATATCCGAGTCGGGCAAATCAT
>JAUQXU010000048.1 GCA_030837935.1 Candidatus Brocadia sp. | reverse complement strand
TAGAATACTAATTCAATTGTATAGGGATTTTCATTTATATCTATGCGGGTTTTGGGGAGACACTGCCAAACTTCGGTTGTCTGTATTTAACTTAAATCCACATATTTTATAATGGCACAAATTATTCCCCTCCTGGGAGGGGTAAGGGGGTGGGTCTCTTGGGCGTGAAATCTCAGTGAATATTTCACGAATCACCGACTTACCCACCCCTTAAATCCCCTCCCAAGAGGGGAATTTCTAACTCGAAAATTTTGTTTTGGCACAGATGAACGCGGACTTCGTCGTGAGCGCTCAGTCGAACGATTATCAGGATAAATACAAAAATATCTGCGTGTATCAGGGAAAATCAGCATCCACTTTTGATGGAAAATGAATGTCTTTGAAGAAGCAGCCGTAGAATATGATGAGTGGTTTGAGACTCATACTAAGGTGGATGAGTTAGTCAATCAGAAATAGCGGGAGTCAGGAAATTCAAACTCGATGAGAACTTTGGATTGTCGAGGTTGGTGGAATTCGGATTCATCAGGAGGGAAATTGATGAGTTTGATAATGATGTACAGCCTTTTGAATTGGAGTTTGACAGTGAGTGCTACGAACTTGCCTATGAATATGTAAAAAGGAGAATAATCCCCAAAAAGTATGAAGATGATGCCTTTCATATGGCAGTAGCTTCCGTTAATGACCTTGACGCAATAATAAGCTGGAACTTTAAACACATCGTCAAACTCAAGACAAAGAGGGAAGTGTCTGGTACAAACCTGTTAATGGGATATAAGGAAATTGAGATATATTCGCCGATGAAGGTGATAGAAAATGATTAAAGAAGATAAGAGTATGGGAGAAATTCATAAAATCATGGAAGACTTGCATAATAAGCGGGCTAAAATGAGTACCGAAGAGATAATAAAGGAAATGAAGGAAAGCGCTGAAAAAATCAAAAAAGAATACAATACAAAACTTAAAAGGCCTGTTCCTTTAGCAAAACGCCCTCATATGATAAGTTCTGATAAATGAAAGGTTTTAACCATATTTTTCGTCATTCAGGATGGTCTTAGGGCTGGTATCTTTTAAAACTTGCCGTTTCTGGGGAATTTCAACATCAGGTTTTTCTGACAAATTTTTGGATTTGATACGGTCGATAAACTCAGAAATATAATACAATCATGTTATCATTAGAAGTATTCCTTCGCGCATTTCCTCGTGATAAGATGTGATAGTAAGCCCCTTCAATTCTATACGCCATTGTCATATCGTGGCAGACAAGGTTGCAAAATTGCCTTTTATTGTCAATATATTAATCACTAATCAAGATGACCCCCCTCCTTCTAATGGGTGACCCCACAAATTCATTTTAATTTGCCGCCATTACATAACCAACATTAAAGTATAATTGATGTGAACGATATGCATATGATGGAAACAATATTTTTAGTGCCTTTTTTATTGGCTCTGATTTTTCTCCTTTTATAACTTCTCCATCAACCTTTATGATAAATTTCTTAATAACTGCTGGCCCAATGCCATTATTTATTAAATCAATTGAACACAAACCTTTTCCAGGGATATAATCGTACGACCAAGTTGTAAGATGAGGTTTTACTGATATTCGGTTATGAAGTCTTGTTAAATATCCCTGCCAAACAGAAAGAATAAGAGCACATATTGCAATTACTGAACTTGCAATACCTGTACACATTTCCCAATTTACTTCTTGACCGGTTTCCATATTTCGGTAAATAAAGAAGGGTCGCCCATCAGAAGGCTGTCCGAGAATACAAATTCACAACTTTCCCTCTAAACATTTATTGTTTTTTCTTGCCTTCTATTCTTTTATGCAAAAATTAATCTACCTTTAGGTTCGGGAATATGACGTCCTAATTCCTTAGCAGTCTTTATCCATTCTTTGATAACAACTTCAGCATTACTGAGTGCCTCCTGATATGTAGCTCCATCGGCTGCACATCCCGGCAATTCTGGAACCTCCGCAATGAAGGCATGATCCTCTATGCTCCAGTAGATAATTATTTCATATTTGCTCATTTTCTTTGTCTCCCAATTTGTATTTTAATATTATATTGCGTACTTGTTTAACTTGATAGGGTTTTGATTTTCCACCTTTAGGCTGCAAATTAAGTATCTCTTCAACATCGACCTTAATAAATATGTGATGACTTCCTTTAATTCTTTCCTCAAAGCCTAAATATTTCAACAGACCACATAATCCATCAAATGGAATGATCGCATCTGAAGTTCCGCGTAAAATTTGAATCAGAAGCTTTTCGTGTTTGCCCATTATGCAATCTCCATAATAATGCCGTGACGCAGGCGTGATTGGAGGTGCTATAAGTTTTCAGTAAGTATCTTCTCAATCTGCTTTTTGATACTTCGTGCTTCGGCAGCAAGATGATAAAGATGTTTCCGGGGAAATCTTTCTGCGGCTTCAGCAATCCTTTCCATGCATTCCATGGCGAACAGATAAACACCTTTTCTCGGCGCTTCGTGTCCGACGTTTTCAGCCCAGACTCCACACGAGGCTATTCGTGCCTGTGCTTTGAGGGCAAGGATTATTAAATAATGCTCCAGAGGCGAACGCATCCCAATATCCTCGCTTTTGCTTTCTTTAACCCGACGGAGATAGTCCTGTTTTAGACATTCAAAAAGATTATGCGCAAAAGGATTAAGCAGACGGTAAACCGGATCATCTTCAAAATTCTGACGGCATAATTCTGAATCGTCAAAGGATGATTCATGGGTAATTTTATTCCAATCGCGAAGTTCTGGCAGGGAACTTGACCAAGGTTCAGGTGGCTCTTCTTCCTCTTCCTCGTAACGGAGGTCTATAGCCGTGACTTCATAATCATCATCGTCGTCCTCTTTTATTTCCGGAATCTTTGAAAGGTCTAAGAACCTTTCCGGATGTTCCGAGCTAAAGGCTGCATCCCTATTTCTCATCAGTTTATAAGTGATTAACTGTTTTTCCATCATCTTATCCCTTTGTTCGCTTTCTTCCATCATCCGCTTCATGCCTTTTTCAAGGCTTGCCTCAGAGAGTCCTTCGGCATCAACCATGGCGATGAGAGGTTCTTCAAGTCTGGCTTGCTCCCGGTAATAATCCAACCAACACTCAGGTGACCACGATATATTGGTTTCCGGTTCTTTGGGTCTTATTCGTCTGTTTTCACGGAATCCTTCAAACATATAAAGGATAATCTGAAAGTCCGGCGCAATTCTCGCTATGTCACGGAAGAAACGGATGCTGGATTGGGACCTTTTACCGGAAAGCTTGTCTATCTTTGACAGGACGTTACGGAGTAATTTGTGTGCGCCTTCGACATCGTCCCGGAGATAATAGGTCAATACACTCTGTATGCCTTCTTGTATCGCCTGTAAGCCTTCTATGATTGATGCGACATTTTCATCTTCTTTATTCTTAGATAAGTCTTCCTCAAGGCGGTTGATTACACAGGGTATGAGGAACATCAACCGATCAAGACCGGGTAAACGACCGATTCCTTCCCGCGGGTCATCCGGATCATGGGAAATATTTTCATCTACCTTGCGGAAGAAATCATCAAGTTCGGTAAAAACATCCCTGATTTTGGATATCTCTGCGAGAACCTGTTTGCGATCTGTTGTGTTTCGTTTATTCAACTTTTTTCTCAGATTTTGATTAAACTTGTTTATTCTTAAAAGTTCAGCTAACTCGAAATAAATATAGAATTACAACCCCCTTGCCCCCTTTTCTAAGGGGGATTCAGGGGATTGTCTATACCATTAAACCATATACGTAATCTGTTACCATTCTCCTTACGAAAAAATCAGCCAACGTGCTTTTATTGTCAACGGAATGAGCTTTTTCAGTTATTATTGCTTATTATTTCCAACTGTCAATTACAAATTTTCAAAAAGATCGGACAATGAGAGCTTCGTATTGAAAAACGGTCTGCATTCAGCTATAGTAAATAACATTCTTATATCTATCTTTTGACGGTTCGATCAAAAACATGAACATGTGTGAGTTTGTCATGAGTCACGAGGTTGTCATTCGCCTTGGGTTCTTTTTCGGTATCTTGGGGATTATGGCCCTGTGGGAACTAGTAGCGCCCAGACGAATACCTAGGGTCTCGAAGATGATTCGCTGGATTAATAATCTCGGAGTCGTGTTCCTTAATAGCTTCCTGTTGCGCTTAGCCTTTCCCGCAGCTGCGGTGGGCATGGCAGCATTTGCTCAGGAACACGGGTGGGGTCTTTTTAATTACTTTCTGACACCATACAGAATCGCAGTCGTGTTATCAGTGGTTATCATGGACTTCGCCATCTATCTGCAACACGTGATGTTCCATGCTATCCCTGTTTTTTGGCGGATGCATCGCATGCACCACGCTGACCTGGACTTCGACGTCACCACCGGTGTACGGTTTCATCCCTTCGAGATCATACTCTCCATGCTGATCAAGTTTGCGGTAATTGTGGTGCTAGGACCACCCGTGCTGGCGGTGGTCGCGTTTGAGGTGGTGCTGAATGCAACGTCCATGTTCAACCATGGTGACGTGCGCATACTACGGAACATAGACTATGTGTTGCGTTGGTTCATGGTAACACCCGACATGCATCGGGTGCATCACTCGATGGAAGACTATGAGACCAACAGCAACTTTGGTTTCAACCTGCCGTGGTGGGATCGCTTGTTAGGTACCTATCGGCCTCAGCCTCGCATGGGTCACGAAGGTATGACCATCGGTCTCCGGGATTTCAGGGACACAAAGCTCTGCGTAAATTTACCTGGTATGCTGAAGATTCCCTTTATCGGCAAGATCACGGGCTATGCTATCGGTCAACGGAAATGGGATAAGTCCAATGAAAGTCACTAACCTTCCGTTCGTTTTTCAGAGAGTGGCTATTATGACAACAGTCGTTTATCGCAAAGCAATACGGTAAGTTGCACTGAAACTTCAGCTGCAACCCTGCATGACAGCTCGTAAGGAATTCAAGCACTCAGGTATGGCTTCTATGATGCGCAGACTCTTTATAATCCCGCATGGTCATACACTCCCGTTTTTTGCCCTCGTTTTATGCAGCTTTCAATTCAGACGTACAGTGCGGGCAGCGAGTAGCTTTGACCGGAATGTTGGAAATACAGTATGCACATACCTTTGTTGCTGGCGGTGCAGCTGCTGGTTTCGGTTGTAATATTTTGTTAAGAACTCGGACTAACATAAAGATGGCAAATGCCACAATGATAAAATCGATGACGGTATTGATAAATACTCCATAATTAATCGTGGGCGCGCCTGCGGCCTGTGCCTCCGCGCGGCTGCCATATGATATACCCGACAAGTTGACAAACAAGTTTCTGAAGTCCACTTTCCCAAGAAGCAGACCAATTGGCGGCATGATAACGTCATTGACCAGTGAAGTGATGATCTTGCCAAAGGCTGCGCCTATGATAATACCGACTGCCAAATCCAGCACGTTGCCCCGCATGGCAAACGCCTTGAAATCTTTTAATACATTGTTAAACACGTTACTCCTCCTTTCCTACTGTTGAAATGATTATTATAAAGACAGAAAGATAGTCTGGGTCAAAACCTGGCATTATTTGATAAAATTTGACAATTGATTATGACCCTCTGCGAAGAGTCAGGCCGGACGTGTTTCAGTTTCTCTAAATAGCCATCGATAGAGAATGCCGGCAAGAACCGCGCCCACCATGGGCATTACCCAAAACAACCAGAGCTGTGACAGTGCCCATCCACCGACAAATACAGCGGGTCCCGTGCTGCGTGCAGGATTCACCGATGTATTGGTAACGGGAATACTGACAAGATGAATCAACGCCAGCGCCAAACCAATAGATATTGGCGCAAATCCCGCCGGTGCGCGACGGTCAGTCGAACCAAGAATGATTATCAGAAATATAAAGGTCATGACAACTTCTGTTACCAATCCCGACATTAACGAATAACCGCCGGGTGAATGCGCACCGTAACCGTTCGATGCCAGACCACCACTAAGACTGAAACCAGGATTACCGCTTGCGATCACATAGAGAACCCCGGCGCCTGCTATACCCCCAAGTATCTGCGCAATGATATATGCATAGAGCTCGGATGCCTTAAAACGGCCTCCCGCCCATAAACCAATCGAGACTGCTGGATTCAGGTGACATCCAGAAATAGATCCAATGGTATAGGCCATCGTAAGCACCGTTAGACCAAAAGCAAAAGAAACACCCAGCAGACCAATTCCTACGTGAGGAAACGACGCTGCGAGAACCGCACTACCACATCCCCCAAAAACCAACCAGGCAGTACCAATAAATTCCGCTACAGCACGACGAAATAATGGCATTAATACCCCCCCCTTTCTTTAAGGAATAATCAGATCACGAAGGCACATTATAATTTCCTTGGACAGAAAAGTAAAGCCTATATTACGCCATGAAAGATTTCCCGATCATGTGCTTGTTTGACAGAACGACGTCCACTCTATTTCAACAACAACTTCCCGGTTCACAACACAGAGAATCACCTTCATTTGTTATGTTATATCCTTCTCCTTTTGTTTCACGTGGTGATCTGACGAACATTTCCTTTGTGCACGGGAAGGGTTGCGCCTGTTCTTCCGGGACTTCCCTCAACGGTCTTATAAATTCAAAGTGATTTGAGTATGGCACACGTCCCAGGATATTAAATGTCTTTCGGCAGGCAGATACACGCACTCCGCGGTGATACCGATGTCCATCGTCGTCGGTAACATCCCGAAACGGTCCTTTGTATACAACTGCCTCTTTATGATCCCAGCATGGCCCTTCTTTCCCTTTGTATGCAAGCACGGTGATACTTCTAAACTCAATGCCCTGAACCGTTCGCCATGGCCTTTCATCACGTTTGGCAATCGTAATTCCATAAAACCCGGCATCCTCAAATGCCTTAAGGAATTCAAACTCCTGAAGCGCACCCGAGATACACCCACTCCACAGGTCTGTGTCCTGCTGAAGCTCCAATGGGACTGGTTCGTCCGATACAATGTCGCTGATTGCAGCGCGTCCGCCCCGCTTAAGTACCCGATAAATCTCTTGAAAAAGCATGGTTTTGTCTTTGTGGTTCACCAGATTTAAGACACAATTACTGATCACAACGTCAATCGACCCATCCTGGATCATCGGAGATGTTTCGCTGATCTGTTTTACATATGATTCAAACGCAATAAGATCAGATTCATTTTTTATAGGATTCTTTTTCAGCCACTCATCAAGCATATCTCTATCGATACGCAAATCCTGTATCTTTCCCTTACGAAACTCGACGTTGGCATATCCCAGTCGTTGTGATACCTCACTATTTGCCTTGCGGGCAAGCGCAAGCATCTCATCATTCATATCGACTCCTATTACCCGCCCGGATGAACCGACCACCTGGCTTGCAATAAAGCAGATTTTCCCGCCCCCTGATCCCAAATCCAGAACTGTCTCCCCCTCACATACATATTGTGAGGGGTCACCACAACCGTACTCGCGATCCAATACCTCCCGGGGAATTATTTCCAAGTACTTTGAATCATACGTAACAGGGCAGCAAAGTGATGCTTCCCGTTGTGATGCTGCAGTACTATAACGATTCAAAACGGCTTGTTCTATTATCATAATTCCGTACCTCTTTCATAATTATAGAATTTCAATTGGTGTATTTGCTGCGCCCTTCGCAAACTCAGGACAGGCCTAATCCACCTATCCAGAATTATATGGTATGTTTAGGGAGGATTAAGGTTTATAGGCTGAATCCATTATCTTCATAATGATACCCTGTATAACAAATACAGTTGCCAAAGGCCTATAGCAAGCAAATAAATTAATCTACATTATTCCGCCCTTACGTGTTATGAATCAGAGAGCCTCCGCAACTGCTTCCAGTTCCAGCGGTACAACCGAAACAGTGTGTACCCGTTGCAATCACACCTTCATTGAATTCTTCAAAAGACTCAATGTCCCATATTGTCCTGAGACGACCCCCAACGGGAATTTCAAGCATCTGATTAAAATCGCAGTCATAAAGCTGACCATCCCAACCGACAGAAATGAGCGTCCTGCACATCAAATTGTCTACCGCCTGCGGGTTGAATGCGTTGACAAGCAGTTCTCTGTAATGTTCCCTTTGTCCTGTGTGCTCGAGATATTTCTCCCATCGCTTGATTGGCATATTCGTCATTGTATACAGACGGTTAAAAGAAATTTCGAATTGCTCCAATAATTCCTTTTTATACTGTTTTTCTAGTTTTCCCTGAGACTGCGGAAGGAAGTCTCCTCCAGGATTGTAGACCAAATCTAATCTTAATCCGCTTCCTTCAACTCCATATCCGAGAGAATTTAGCTTTCGTAATGCGTCAATGCTCTTGTCAAATACACCCCTACCGCGCTGCTTATCCACATTTTCCCTGGAATAACAGGGTAAAGAGGCGATCACTTCAACGCAATTATCCCTGAATAATTCTGCCAAATCTTCCTGACCATTAACGAACAAGACGGTGAGATTGCATCGATCTATCACACGACGCCCCAGAGAACGGGCGCGTATAACCATAGAGCGGAATGCAGGATTAAGCTCCGGGGCGCCTCCCGTGAAATCTACGAGATCAATTGACGGAGTATTGGCAAGCAAGCCTAAAATACGTTCCGCTGTCTTTGTAGACATGATTTCGGTTCGCTTCGGACCAGCATCCACATGACAATGAACACAAGTCTGGTTGCAAAATTTCCCAGCGTTTATCTGAAGTATTTTAAGGGTTATACGCCTTACATGGATACCATGCTGCCCTAATTTATCTTCAAAATTCATCTTTGACTCTTGTAATAAACTTGATGCTTTCAAACATCCTCTCCGTTAACTGCTTTATTTTATTTATACTTATTCGTATTCATTCATAGCTGATTGCAATAAATGTTTGTTATTTTTTTAACAGTTTGCTGAGTTCGCTATCCAAATCTTCTTCTGACAAATAACCAAGATGCTTGTTATCCACTTTACCATCTTTCCCGTAAATAATCGTGGTCGGATAAGCCTGCAAATCATATGCATGGCCGATGTCGCCTCCATCAAGGTAGATTGGATAATTGACGCCCAATGCTTTTATAAATGGTGGGACCACCTCTTGCCCGTTTTCATCGAAGGCAACACCAATGATCTCCAATCCCTTGTCCTTATATTTTTTGTAAAGATTGATAAAACCGGGCATCTCTTTCCTGCACGGTGGACACCATGTTGCCCATAGGTTAAGGACCACCACCTTGCCTTTATTGCTTTCAAGTAAAGTATTTAATTCCGCAAGGTTTATCTTTTTGACGGCATCTCCTGCATAAGAAATCGTTGAAGCACTAAAGAAAAAAATAACAAACAAAAATGTAAAACATTTGTATTTAAACACTTTTTTATTCACGACTCATTCCTTTCTGTAAAATAGACACACAGATATAATGCAAGATTTCAACCTTAAAGTTAGTTCTTGAGAATAATTTTGTATTTTTTAAATTAAATAAGCAAGCATTTTCCTATTATCCAATAAGTGCCGCCGCTAAATATGGCGGCAATAGGCAAGGTTGTGAACCATGACAAAAGTATTTCCAGTACCGTACGGGTATTTATGCGCCTTGTAATTAAACCTATACCGAAAAGAGACCCTACTGATACATGTGTTGTAGATACAGGCATCCCAAATCTACTGGCAAATATCACAAGAATACCAGTAACAAGGTTTGCAGTAAAGCCCTGACCGTGATTTAGCTTAGTGATTTTATTGCTCATTGTTTCAGCCACTTTTCTAGCGTTCAAAAGTCCACCAACCGACATCCCAACAGCAACAGCCAGCATGCCCCAGTGTATAGATAACCCCTTAATTAGTAATAGGAGGGCTACAATCTTTGGCGTATCATTAAGACCACGAGCGAAGCTTACTACCCCGGCAGAACAGAAGTGTAAACAATCTAACAATTTCTGGCTATTCATTCCCAGGAAATGCCCCTTATAAATTTCCTGGCAGTTTTCTTCTGTATCAATTGTAACATCAATAGTACTGCTATAATTTACAGAAAGAACAGGTGCGGGGTGGCATGATGGAGTTACTTTGTTCTCTTTACCGACACAAAGACACCACTCCTTTGTTATGCGAGAACGAATTCTAATTATCCTAAATATACTATAAAAAATACTGCCGAAAACTATCGCAAAAACTGGACTGAGTAAAAGTGGTAAGAAAAAAGAGCTTCCCAGAACAGCAAAGTTTACCTGCGCTCCTATGGCTACAAAACCGGCACCAACTAAGGCACCCGTCAAACTGTGTGTAGTTGAGATTGGAAACCCGGTGACTGTTGCAACCATAACCGTAGTAGCAGTACCAATTGCCACTGCAGTAAGAAATCCTGGAGAGACAGCAATACCTTGAGGAACCAAACCCTTACCAGAAAAAGTACTTACAAGACCAGATGCAAAGAATACCGAAGCCAAAGAACCGGCAAACGTTGTAAGAGTTGCCCACCAAATTGCATGTTTATAGTTAGCGGTCCTGCTGCCAAAGAGTGTGGCGACTCCTTTAAAGTTGTCATTAGCGCCGTTTGAATATGCAAGAAAGCATGTTGCTAGAAAAAGTATTATTAAGATTATCATTAGAAATCTATCTCTACTTTCAGTGAGTCGAGAAATTTATTAAAGGATGTAAAGAGTTCCATTACACCCAGCGCCTCAACAATTTCCGAATCACGAGCGCCTTTCTTCCTTAGCTCTTCAAATTCCTCGTCAGTTATCTTATTGGGGTCTTTGTTCGCCTTCCTGACAAAGGCTAAGATCTCACGTTCCTTCTCCGTAAATTTTGATTTCTCAATCTCACTCTCAATCATTGTCAGTTCTTGGTCCGTAACCCCAATTGTCCTGAGCGCGGCCGTATGAGCCGCTACGCAATATGCGCAACTATTGTCCTTTGAAACCAAAAGGGCAATAGATTCTTTGACCTTTCGACTCAAACTCCCTTGCATCATTAC
>JAUQXU010000511.1 GCA_030837935.1 Candidatus Brocadia sp. | reverse complement strand
ATATTGCTAAATCTGAAGAACATATTGTCGAAGGGGAGAAGAAGCGGTTATGTGTGCACCGGAAAGGGGCAACGCGTGCATTCCCGCCGTATCATCCACAGACTCCGGATGCGTACAAATCGGTGGGGCAACCCGTTTTGATACCAGGCGATATGGGACGCTGCTCCTACGTGCTTGTGGGCACAGAGAAGGCCTATGCGGATACCTTCGGAAGTACCTGTCATGGGGCAGGAAGGGTTATGAGCAGAGGCCAGGCGACAAGGACGGCTAAAGGCCGCAGTATTGCCCAGGAACTGAAAGAAAAAGGGATTCTTGTCCGCGCCGATAGTCGCGCCACGCTGGACGAAGAGATCCCGGAGGCATACAAGGATGTGACCGAAGTTGTAGATATTGTGGAACACGCCGGCATCAGTAAAAAAATTGTTCAGCTCAAGCCGTTGTGTGTTATTAAGGGATAACCTACTTGTGATAACTATATTTCAATAGTTTAAATTGTTGGGGTTTTTCACTTTAGCCGAACTACGGTATGATCTCCACTAATAATAGGTACCCTTCTTCTAAACTCTTATAGAATTAGTCTTATTAGTTAAAAAAACTTGTCAAAAAAGAAAATAGAAATTGGAGGTATTTATGAAAGATTATAGAAATCGCATAACGATCAATCCTGAAGTGCATTTTGGTAAACCATACATAGTTGGTACAAGAATAACCGTTGACAATGTACTCGAACTGATTCAAGAAGGAATTTCCTTTGATGAAGTTATTCAAAATTACTATCCAGATTTACAAATAGAAGATATCAAGGCTTGTATTCAATACGCATTGGACTTAATAAGAAAAGAAGAAATATATGCGGAAGTAAGCTAATGAAGTTATTAGCGGACAATGATGTTTATAAAATAACTGTAGATTTTTTAAGGCAGCACGGACATGATGTTGCGACCGCTAAAGAACTCGGCCTAAATAAGGCTTCAGACAAGGAACTATTAGAAAAGGCTAAAGTTATGGACCGATTATTTATCACACGTGATAAGGACTTTGGAATGCTGGTCTTCCTTAAGAAAGAGCTGTGTTCAGGTGTTATTTACTTAAAAATTACTCCATCAACGATAAATGAAGTTCACGATGAATTGCATAAGATTTTAGAAAAATATACCGAAAAAGATTTGCAGACAACTTTTTGTGTGACAGAACCTCGCAGGTATCGCATCCGTCATATTGATGAATAATGTTTTAAAAGGTGCACTGTGGACACTTCACAAAATACCGACAAATATGCAGCAGACCGGTTTCAGATGGTTCAATACCAGCTCGTAAATCGTGGTATTCAGGATGAACGAGTGCTGAAGGTCATGTCGGAAGTTGCCAGGCATGTGTTTGTACCCGAGTCATATAGACACGCGGCATACGATGATTGTCCTTTACCCATAGGAGAAGGGCAGACTATCTCACAACCCTATATGGTGGCCATTATGACGCAATGTCTTGAATTAAAAGGGAAAGAGAAGGTATTAGAAATAGGGACAGGTTCAGGATATCAGGCTGCAATACTGAGCAGGTTGGCAAGCCATGTTTACACAATCGAGCGGCATGAAGCACTTGCATCAAGAGCAAAGGACATTTTAAAACAGGCAGGATATGATAATGTAGAAGTGATCGCAGGAGACGGAAGTCTGGGGTTGCCGGATAAGTCGCCTTTTCACGGGATCATTGTCACAGCCTGTGCGCCGCGCGTCCCCGTGTGTTTGCTGGATCAACTTAAAACTGGCGGACGATTGGTAATACCCATTGGCAATCCGTATAATCAGGTATT
>JAUQXU010000047.1 GCA_030837935.1 Candidatus Brocadia sp. | reverse complement strand
TAAACGTCCGGCTTTCTCTTTGTATACTAAGTAATACCTGTACATGCGCTCGAGTCTAAAACTTCATATCAATTCACCTATTCCGTCAAATGACACGGACAGTTTTGGTGCAAAATATTTTACTGGTAGAAGTTTGTTGCCTCGGTCTCTTCGACAGGTCTTCCCAAACAATCCTCGATCATGGTGACTTTGAAACGAACATCCCCTGCATTCAGTGATTTTACTATAACCTTCCAGTCCGCTTTTGCCTTTGCAGCAAGCGTTGGCAATGGTGCAAAGGTTATCGTTCTGCCATCAGCAGAAACCGACCCCGCCGTAGGACCTGTAGACGATACATACTGCATTTGCTCCTCCAGCGTGCAGGTTATTTTGATATTTGTGCCTGTGTCAGAACCCTGATTGGTTACAATGATCTCGTATGTTTCGTTGTCTCCAACTTCGATTGGATCCTCCAAGTCGATTACTTCAAGGAGGATTGCAGGAATGCCTATCACTTCGGTTGTAGTTGATGCAGAAACAGCCTCAGCGCATACAGCCCTTGCTGTTACTGTATTTTTAACAGTACCCATATCTTTGGGATTCACAGTTAAAGTAACTTTTTGTGAATCTTGAGGCTGTAAGGTTCCCACATTCCATGTAACCGTGTTACCTGATAATGTAGCTCCCTGGCTGGCGTTTACAACCGACGTATTAGCAGGCAATGTGTCTTCAATAACCGTCGATGCTGCCTGACCGTCACCCTTATTGGTTACTACAATGCTATAGGAAATAGTGCGACCCACATACACCTTCTCAGTACCTTCTTTTTCTATGGCGAGAACCGGTTGTCTCACTATCGTTGAGGTTGTATTGGATTCGGCAGTCAAATCCCCGTCGGCAACAGCCATCGCAGTATTTTTAAATTCGCCGGTATTTTCAGCCTTTACCGTTAGGGTAACTTCTTTCGACTCCCCTGGGTTTAATGAGCCAACATCCAAGGCTACATCGGATCTGCCGTCCTGTGTGACCAATCCTGAAGGCAGGGACTCCTTAACTTTAACGTTGCTGGCAACACCCGTTCCCGTATTAGTTACCACAAACGTTACAGGTATCATATCGCACAGCAAAACTTCAGATGGAGCACTCTTTGCTATCGTTATCTTCGGCTCTGTAATAAGTGGGTCGATGCAGAGTTCCGGTAAGTTGTATGTTACGTCTGTGCAGAATGGCATATGCCCGCTTTGCGTTGGAACACCACATACACGAATTTCCCGAACTTCTTCTGGGCCGAATTCTCCTAATGACCATTTTGCTACATTCTGAGTGCTCCCCGGTTGCATCTCAGGTGTAGAGCTTTTTGCTTGAAAATTGTTGGGAAGGGTTTGAACAACTTCAACATTTTTAACCTTTCCTTTGGTCAGGTTCGTAACTTTTATCGTATAGCAGTATTCCTGGCCAACACGCCCGTTACATGGGCCCATTTTTTCCACGTAAATTACACTACAACAATTTTTGTCATTTGTAGGATATGCACCTGTTGCGGTACACATATCAGCAGGTGGTGGCTCTACATGCTCATGCATCCGTTGATGTCTTGGTCCTGGCTCTTCTTCAACATGGCCGTGATAGTATGGCGGTTTTTCGTCATGAATTACACCACTTCCTTTGAATGACCCACAACCGTACATGCCGAATGCCACAACGCCAGAAACAAACAACAATTTATACATACTATTTCTCGACCCCATTCAGTCCTCCTTTCTAAAAACCACTTGGCCTATTCAAGGAGTCTCCCTGTGTTAATGAATACTTTAGGATACTCCTTTGCTGCATCGGGCAGCTTTTATCCCCTTTTCACTATTAACGACAATTCAAGCAGATTTAAGAAGAAATTGAAAGCTTAAATTTTAACAAAATACCGTTGATAGCGCCTTTTATAATTTCAACAAAACAAAAAAACCTTACTGCATAGATGTATATTTCTCGGCAGTAAGGCTATCTTTTATTCTACCTCCCTGTAGTTTAAAGACCCTTTACTTTGCGTCTCCTGATCGCTCAGGGTTTGCCTTTATCGGGAGTGCATAGCATAGACTTAACGATATTTAATGTCAAGTAAAAAATTTAAAATATACATTCAATTCCCACCTTCCACGAAAACTTTCAACCTAAATTACGAAAGGCACAAAATTATTTTCTATGGACTGGGTCGTCAAATATCGGATATGCTAAAGTAAGACAAAGGGAAAAATATTTTTTTTGAAAAAGTTTGTACATTTATTATAATCGACACATAAAAATGATAAATTTTAACATTAAACGCCCTTCAAATTATAAATAGACTTTCATACGATAACGTCCGATCTTGCAAAAACTATTTAAGCCCACATGAATTTGAAAATTAAAATAGAAGCCTGTTTGAAGAGAATATTAGATATTGTAAGTTGTCTTTTGTTACTTATTATTTTTCTTCCTTTGTTTTTCATTATTGCCATATTGATAAAAATTGATAGCAAAGGACCTGTTTTCTTTTTACAAAAGCGGTGTGGCAGGAACGGAAAGGTATTTAATATGTACAAGTTCAGAACAATGGTGAAAGATGCAGAGGCATTAAAAAAAAGACTCAAAAACGAAATGGATGGTCCCATGTTTAAAATGAGAAATGACCCCAGAATTACGGAAGTTGGAAGAATTTTGAGAAAGTGTAGTCTTGACGAATTGCCTCAGGTATTGAACGTTTTAAAAGGAGAGATGAGCCTTGTAGGACCAAGACCTCTGGCGGATGAAGAAATGGAGGGAGATGAGTATTGGAAAAGAATTAGACTCTCGGTCAAACCGGGTATGACCGGATTATGGCAAATCATGGGGAGGACCAGCGGTAAATTCGATGATTGGGTAACGTACGATATTGAATACGTACAGAAAAGGTCATTGTGTATGGATATGAAAATCCTGTTTTTAACACTGTTTGCGGTTTTTAGCCATGAAGGAGTTTATTGAGAATCGCTTATTTACGTACATCATCTAACAAAGTATCAAATCTCTCTTTCCAGTCTTTATAATCGGCCACATAATTCCACCCACAAACAGTGCTTATTTCCCTGCCTTTCAGCATCCTATTGATTTTGGCTGCGCACGCCCTCGTTTCTTTCTGCGGACCGAAAGGATTGAAGCTCATCCCTTCCCCCTTGAGGAAGACATAGTCACAGATGAGAAGGACGTCCCCGAAGAGATAAAAGGTGAAGCCGGGCGTGTGACCGCCGATATGGAATGCCTCGATGCCAAACTCAGCAAAATTTTCCGTAAAGGTTACATCGAAGGTAAAAGCAAGGCAGATGCTGTGGGCAGAGTCCAGCTTGTGAATTCGCACCTGAGAGTTAAAAAATCCACGATACTGGTTACTCGCACCAAGAAAGTGGTGATGGGTAAACATGATAGCGTCTACCGGTTTAAGGCTCGTGTCGAAGCATGAAGGACAATCTATCCAGAATGTCTTCCCGCCTGTCTCAATACGATAGGCGGCATGCTCAAAACCAAGTGTCGGAACGGAATTTAAGCGAGTCACCTTTCCATTCACTGGAGTACCCACAACTTTGTACCTTGCAGAACATTCTTCCGAAGTAATGAATTTTTCCTTTGGCGCCCCACAGAAGGGGCAAAAGTCCGCATGGTATCCCACCATGTTAAAGCCACACACGGTGCAGACATATTGTTCCTTTTGCATAAGCTTTCTCCTTTGCGCTTTGGGAATTTCAATATTAAGACCCTTTGATATCAAAATATCCCTTCTTTGTAAAAACAAGTATTCATTCTACTATAGTAGTTGTGATGAAATAGAAGGTACTCCTTATTCCGCCAGGGAACCATTATTTGGTTAGCAGCATAAGGCGCGAGAGTTCTGCAGCTGCATCCTCTTTCCTGTCCAGTTTCTGATATAATTGTGCGAGATTTTTATGGATAATGGGATTAAAAGGATTGATGTGATTGGCTTGTGATAAAATTTCTATGGCAGCATCGTATTCACCTTTTCGCTGATAGAGTTCACCCAGTGAAATATATGTGGTGGTGTATTCCGGATAATATTCAAGGGCAACCTTCAGGATTTCCTCTGCCTTTGCATACTGAGTATCCATGATGTAGGACATGGCTAATTTGTTCTGGATTTGTGGAGAAATGTTGCCCGCCTTCCTGAACGCCTTTTCATACTCTAAGATAGCTGCGCTATGTAATCCTTCACGGCGTAAGAGGTCACCCAAAACAGCATATTTCCTGGCATCCTTTACCTCTATTTCGGCAACGCTTTCCATGTCGTCTACTATTGATGATGTTTCTTGCAGCTTTGTGGGAAGTATCTGAATACCATGAATCCTACGGAATTTTTTCTGCTTCAGGTCCTGCAGCCAATTCTTTTCAAACTCGGCAAATGAAACTCCTGTTGCCAGAGACACCGCATCTTCTGTCGATTTACCGTTTTTAATATCGTCCAGGATAGATGCCAGGAAAGGATATCCTCCGCGATTGAATAAATAACCGATTACCGTAAAGACTTCGGCAAAGGCGAGGGCTGTATCCTCTTTCTTTTTTAATTTTGCCAGGGAGGGATGCATCTGCTCAAAGGTAATAAAATAATCCTTTTCTACAGCCTCGGCTACCAGACTTTCCAAAGAAACCGGGAGTTTTGGAGGTGTGCCTTCAAGCCAACGTTTTTCCTCATACTTGGCAATGCCTTCGTGAAGCCAAATGGGTACACGATTGTAAGTCTTTTTCATGATTACGTAATGTACGTATTCATGAGTCAGGGTATCAAGCCACTGATATCCTCTTGGCAGGAGGCGAGGACTGGTGATGATTACACGATTAAACAGGCAGATCGCTACCGTGCCAGAGGTTTCTATCTCATTTTTGGAGAGTGTCGAGATAGTACAAAAGCTTTCTGCGTCAGGAAATACTTCAACAAGAATAGGTTTTTGGGGGAAATAATGAAGATCGTTCCCAATAGCGCTATAAGCCTTTTCGAGGGTATTTAAGGCATAATCAACCAGTATCGCATCCTTTTCTTCAAGGTACCGGAACAGGAAGTGTTCAGTTCTGACCTCTTTGAATTTACTTGTTGTTTGATAAATTTTATCTACGAAGTCATAAAACTTCTGACCACTCTGTGCAATGTCAGGCTCTTTTAATGCCTTTTGTAACAAGGATAATGACTCTTTATAATTTCCTTCGTAGAAGCGTACCTCGCCCGCAAAAAAGGACGCATAAGGATTATCGGGGACAGCTAAAAGCAGTTTTTCGGCAACGGCAGATGCCTCCTCAATTTGCCATGCATTTAAACATTCCTCACCATAGGCTATTTCAGTTATGACGTCGAAGAATTTTTCTTCCTGGGCAATGGCTTTACATGCAACAAGAGGAAGGGTCGTCAATATAAACGCCAATATGACAAAAAATCTTTTCATTCAAAATGTTCCCAACCGGATACGCCGGAAGCCAAAAAAGTTTAAATTTTAATCTTTTTCATTTATCCATTTTTTAAGGATTATCTCTTCTTTAACATGCGGAATATTCCATAGTACATTCATGTGTTTTAAAAGAAGGCTAAGCGGACTAATTACGTAATAAAAATAGATTATCGTAGAGGACGAAGGAACAGAATATCTTTTCGCGATAACTTCTGGATGCGGAAATACCCCTCTCACCAAGATCTTTACCTTCTCTTGAAACGTATGGGCTATTTGTGATTGGATCAACGTGCTGGGAACGAGGGTATGGTCATCGTCTCTCATAAGGATTCTCCTCTTGATAAGCCGTACTAATTTTTTATCTAAATCCTCTGATCTGAATCTTCTGAAGGCATTATGAAAAACGTCATCGTGCTCACCCATGATTTCCCTTACAATGAAAAGGGTAGTATAAATAAGGCCTTCTATTCCGTATTTTTCGGCCTCAGACGTAAGCCTTCCCCAATCAATCTCGTCTCTATAGTGTTTAAGGGTTTGAAAGATATCACACATCTGTATAAGCGCACCTTTGCTGGTAAAACCCTCACTTTGACTTATAAAACGGTGTTTGAAAAAATGAAGGCAGAGGTGAAGGATTAGATCTTCCGGACAGAGTATACATACCTTAATGCCAGAAAATTCAATGGTTTTAGCCCCTTTCCACCACCTTTCAATGATATCGGTATCAACAATACGGATTCGGGACAGATGTGCCCTCCTTGCTATGTGCCAGTGAATTTCAACCGGGATATTTTTCTCCGGATGAATATAACTTATGTGCTGGTGATTTTCTCTATACCAGTCCGGGGTCATATCACCCTGGAAGCGATAGCCTAATCCAGACATTATATCTTCTGCATGAGGGAGGTCTTCTCTTTTAACAAGGAGATCGACGTCACCCATTTGCCGTAAACCAATATCACCATAAACAGTTTTCGCAAGAGCTGCACCCTTGAGTACAATAACTTTCACACCTTTATCACAAAGCGTCTCTAAAATCCTCTTGAGTTCCGTATAAAGGTACATATTCCTGGCTAAATTCCCATGATAGGCTGTTCTCAGCTGAGCCATAATTTCTCGGGGAATCAAATGGTTTTCCTGTGTGTCCTTAAGATTGTTGTATAACAATGGGGCGATACCATGCCAAAACGCAGACTCTAAGACCACTTCCCAGTTTAATGCCGGGCACATAATATCTTTGACCTTATTCAGTGCATCCTCTGGTATCCTGGGCTGAGCACAGTATAATAAAAGCCTGTTTTCGTGTGATATGTTCATGTTCAGGAATTTCAAATACCCCCCATAAATCCCCCCGTAAACGGGGGGAGACAGGGGGTGACCAAATACAAGCCGCCGAAGGCCTAATAATGATCAGCATTCGCCGGGATAATTTTATCCAATTTATTCCATCTTATCAGGAAAGCAATACGTCTGCTTGTAGGTCTTCGTTACCTCTGTATTTCTTTCCAGGAAAATATCCCCATGGTATAGAAGCCATGCATGGCCCTTGAGTTTCTTTTGTGCCTCACTATCAGATAACTTATCATATTTTGCTCCAAAACATACCTGCACATTTATCCTTATTTTACGCAAAAAATGATAGAGAATCAAGGTGCGTTTGAGACAGGTATTTTTGCTCGTCAATGAATTACGACTCAGGATATAGTCCATAAACTTCGCTGTCTTAGCTCTTAATTTCTCCAGTTCCAGGTGCTGGTAAACCTTCAAATCCCGTGGCGTTAACCCGACCTTCGCAATTCGAGGGGTAGGCAAGCCGCTAAGCCAGCAAATTCAAGGGGTCATGTAAAAAAGGTCGGCACTACAGACCGACCTGTCCTGAGGCATAAACCTTGGGCGGCGGTTGTTCAGGAAGCGCTAATCCCAATTGTGCCAAAAGGAGAGAAACATCCTTGTCCGGCTGGGTATATCGGCTCATGACAATGTGACGGCCTCCGTGGTTGGTAAATGGACATCAATCATTTGCATGTTCGACATTTTTTCCAAAATGGTTTCGGCTGTCAGCCCTGCAGCTCGTCCCCGCGCAAGATTTCGCAACGTCGTGTGGAGACAAAAAGCCAAAAAGGAAACAAAAATATGGGCTTCAATTCTCTTTTCCAAGTGGTGCCAGATGGGACGGATGGAAAGCGATCCCTTCAAATCCTTAAATGCCTGTTCTATACGGGTCAAAAGCAGATACGATTCCCAGACGGTTTCAGGCGAGGCGGCCTGCATATTTGAACGAAGCAGATAGCGTCCCTCACGCCGCAACGTTCTCCGCAAACGTTCACGATCCAGGCTGAAATGGAACGTGTTCTCATTCACCGGTTCTTGGGGATTTGGCAGAGAGATACGAACCAGCCCAAAGTCCCGCCCGGCTTCTTTCTTTAACGCCCCGATATGCATCAGCAGGTCATCACGAGTGATGTGCTTTCGATTGCGAAGTTCGTGCAGGCTTGCCCACAGACGCTTGAGCCTGCGGCGACGCATGGAACGTTCTTTAGCTACACAGTCATGGCTTTCCACATAAACATAAAACTCCGATTCTTTTGGAATACCACGATCCATGAGCCAGGTGCGCCGAAATTTCCCATACTGCTTTTCGATCCGATCTAGAAACTCCTCCAGTGTCACAGTGTCTCTTGTATTGCCGGGATATACTTCGTAGGCCACGGGAAATCCTTCCGGCGTCAATACCCAATGCCACAACCACTTGAACGCAATCCGAACGTTTGTCCCGGCTGTACCCGAAACGTTTTTTACTATCCGATCCCGCCGGTGGCGGATCGCTTTCAAAATACGTACTCGTCAGATCATACAGCAGCACATCATACTTCGCGCCAAACAGCTTGCCCCGTTGCCCTTTTAAAAAACCAAACAGCTCGTCTCGATGCTCAGGCAACAAATCCAAACAACGATACGGCTTATCCTTCTGTGCCAGCGAATAATCCTCTCCCAGCAGATCACCCAGAGCGCTGCGCACATACCGCTCCCGGTGAAAACGAAATTCGCTTCCCGGATCAATCAACCGGTAACAGTTTTTGGGCGCGAATTGCGAAAGTCGGGTTAATTTACTGACTATTGAAGGCGGAACGAAAAAGAGCTTCAGCAGTTTTCATGTCCGCCCCAATAACTTATGCGGTTCAGACAGATTTAACATTTTGGCTTGTGCCGCTTCCCGTATAGAATCACGCATAAAAGAGCTTGCTTCTCATGCAGGTCACGGCGACGACTTGAAATCTTCATCATTGTCTGGTTTTGCGTCTTTCGGTACATTCTTTTTCTTGATACTGTCCGCATAACCTTTGATTTTGTTTGAGACATTTTCCGGAATACTGGAGATGATCGCCTGCATGCCTTTCCCGATCTGAGTTGCAATCTTTGAGGTATGAACGGTATCACAGGTTGATTTACTGCAAAACAACAAGACGCCGAAGATAATCACACCGCAAAATACAAGCCCTTTCAGTATCCCTAACAATCCCCCCAACAACCTGAGCCCGATCCCTATTTCCCATTTCCCTATAAACCTTTTTAGAAGGTCGGTGACAATATAGGTGGCCATGAACGCAACGCCAAGGATAATAAAGTAGCCTACTAAATTGGCCGTGGATGGTGTAAAAATGCCCATCATGAACTTACTCAGGACATCATGAAAAAGCAACGCCGTAAAGAATGAGATCAGCAGGCATCCAATCCTGAGAAATTGAAGCACCGGGCCACTGGCAAGTCCAAAGACCGTTGCAAAAAACAAGACGGCAAAGATTACGTAATCAATCCAATTCATAGCTAATTATTTTTCGCCTCTTTTTTCCGTTTTTCCTTTGAGGTGTGTAAAAAGTCATTAACCAAGCCCTTGACGATGTGTTCAAGGTTATCTTTCTCAAGTTTTATCGCAACCCGGGGATTTTTTGTAGTACCTCGTATTTCTATTGGCAATGAGTTTTCCTTTAAAATAAGCCCTGCAATTTTTTCGATGTCCCCGTGTAAATATTCTTTGTTCAATTTAACCAAAGCATCGTAAGCTATTGAGCCTTCAAACTCAGCCACGCCAGACGCGTTCATGCTCATAATCTGACCCTGAATGTCCATCTTTTGGGTATAAACCTTGCTGTCCCTGATCTGGATAACCGCTTTCATGGAATCAAACGAATACAGGTCTTTTTCTCCCAGGATTTCCAATAGAGAAGATAATATCTTATTGCCCCGGATATATCCATCCCTTACTTCAAGTTTAACATCGGCAACCAGCTCTTTATTGAGGATTTCCTTGCCCAGACCATTGCCCCGCACAGAACCAGTAAGGCTCAGAATACCGCCTGTTTCACCATCCTTCACCGTAAAAATAGGGATGAGTCCGAGGACTGGAATATCCTGGGTAATATGAACGTCTTTTGCCTCAAACGAAAGATCAAATGCCGGCCTCTTTTGAAGGAGATCAATCACTCCTTTTATGGTAGCAGGACCTTCATTTACCGTGAGACGTGCATGGGTCGAAAGAACACCACGATCGAATGAAAATGTGTCGGTAACGAGATCTCTCACCAACAGCCGGTTTTCATAGTTGATTTGGCGTATGGAAATTTTTCTGATAGCAATTTTTTTGAAGAGTAAGGGGAGGAGATGAACCGTGCTTTGAATATGCTCACACTGTATTGGAGCATCTGTATCCTGCCCGTCCTTTTGGATAATAAGATAGGAGATAGTAACCCTATTGGGCCAACGAAAGGAAACCGGTCCAACCTCACGGACATTTTGAAATCTGTCCTCTACTATTTGAGCTATCTTTTGTTGTGTAAAATCTCCGGAAATAAATGCCGGAAGGATCAAGATTACCGCTAAAGAAATACCGGAAACTATACCACAAGAAATAACACCCCATTTTAACCAAGTCCTTTTATTTATTTGCATTTGCATATTTGATGAGGAGTGGCATAAGCTGTGTCCCGCTGATTTTCCCAATCTTTCCTTTCAGACAGGTCTTTTCCGAAAAGGAACTTGTAGTATCCGGCCGGATGTTTCCACCACTGATGAGTAAAGGTACGGGATCGACAGAGTGGGATTTCAACCGGCAGGGAGTAGAATGATCAGCAGTAACTGCAACAATGGTCTTATCAAGGTCGATAGTATTTATAAGTGGAGTAAGATAATATTGATCAATCGCTTCAATCACGGCCTTTTTCTTGTCTGCATCGCCATCATGACCGGGCACATCCGGTCCTTTAATGTGGATGTAAAGCCCATCGTAGTTTTTCATATGTTTGATGGTCATATTGGCCCGCAAGGTGTAATCTCTTTCAAGGTCTTTTGTAGGGGGCGGGATGGGAACAATTTTCATGCCGGTGAGCAAGGCGATGCCCTCTTCCGTTGGCATTTCCACAAAACAGCCAAAATTTTTCTTAAATTTCGTTTTTATACTGGGAAGCTTTGGAAGACAGTCACCAGCATCCCTCAACAGGACGAGGTTTGCAGGCAGATATCCCTTCTTAATGCGATTTTTATTAATCTCAGACTGATCCAGTACCTCACAACTCTTTAAGGTAAACTCATTCACCAGAAGAGCAGACCGATAGGCCGCTTTAATATCCGGGCAATCGTTTGCAGGCTTACAATATTCGACAATATTTTCAAAAGTCCCGGTCTCCTTTGCAACACCTAAAAGGCCATGCTTCGTATATGCCGGGTCCGTGTTGGTGACATATCCGGAAAGCTTCTCCTTCATACCCTGAATGACTAAAACACCCCGATATTCAAGGGTGTTTTTA
>JAUQXU010000510.1 GCA_030837935.1 Candidatus Brocadia sp. | reverse complement strand
TTGACCTTGTTTGTAAGGGGTCTGCCGCAAAGACAGGAAAGTATTACGGAAGAAATCCAGGGACCTGCCGCATCAATCGCCTTTGATAAAACTGGAAATCCTACACGAGCAGGTCTGGGTTTTGCCAGGTCTCAGGGCATTGATATCAGTAACCTTCACATAAAAAAGACTTCTAAAGGGGAGTATTGTTTTGCGTTTAAAAAAGTAGAGGGTCGGGAGACACTGCATATTTTGCCAGAAATTTTAACCGAGATCATCAGGACCATCTCATTCCCCAAATCAATGAAGTGGAAAGGAAATAATCTATTCTTTGCACGCCCCATACGCTCAATACTTGCACTCTTTGGAGATAAGGTTGTTCCGATGGAAATCAACGGGATTAAGGCAGATAAATTTATCTTTGGTCATCCTTTCTTATCTGGCAAAAGAATTGAGATACCAACAGCCGATTGGGATTTATACAAGCGATTACTGAAGCAGGAGAATGTTGTAGCCGATATAACAGAACGTCGCGAGACGCTGAGGACGAAAATAACACAACTCATGGCGCCTTATGGCACAACCATTGACGACGAAGCGTTGCTGGATGAAGTGACAAACCTGGTGGAATACCCCAATGCTATTGAATGCAGTTTTGATGAAGAATTCCTGGACATCCCTGCCAATGTAATAGAAACGGCCATGAAAGAACATCAGCGGTATTTTCCCATCAAAAAAAGGGACGGGAAGCTTTTCAATAAATTTATAGCAGTCCTCAATCGTAATGAAAGCAATGCCGGCACGACCGTTCAGGGTAACGAGCGCGTATTGAAGGCGCGACTCTCTGACGCCAGATTCTTCTGGAAAGAGGATAGAAAAGTTCCCCTTGAAAGACGGGTGGAGGATTTAAAGAACCTTGCCTTCCTTGAAAAGTTGGGGAATTATCGTGACAGAACAGACAGGATTGTCAAACTCTCCGGCTTTCTATCACACCGATTAATTAACCTTAATAAGCTGTCTATCGAAGACGTTACCCTGGTTGAACGCGCTGCACTCTTATGTAAGGCAGATCTGCCAACCCAGATGGTAGGTGAATTCCCATCGTTGCAGGGAATTATGGGTAAGGAGTATGCCGAATGGGACGGCGAAGAGCCATCGGTCGCCTTAGCGATAGCTGAACATTATATGCCTCGCTTTGCTGCAGATAATATCCCTGCGTCAAAGATTGGGGCAGTTGTAGGACTGGCTGACAAATTCGACACGATATCCAGTTGCTTTGCCTTAAATTTAATCCCAACTGGTTCACAAGACCCTTACTCCCTGAGACGACATGCCTATGGTATAATCCGTATCATAGAGGAGCATGGATTTACGTTAGAACTTAGGGAAGTCCTTTGTAAATCATTATCTCTGCTTCCCCTGTTTTCAGAAAAAGAAATATCCGGCGAACACGCGATCGTGCATGAAAAATCAGTGTCTGCAATAAAGGAATTTTTTAGAGACAGGTTATATCAGATAAATATAGAGAGGGGACACCGGTATGATCTGGTGAATGCCGTCCTGAATGCAGATACAGGATTTGACGATATCGGTGATTTTTTCCAAAGGCTAAAGGCAATCTCTCGTGTTTCTCAAGAGGATTGGTGGCCTGATCTGGTCACTGTCGTTGAAAGGACATTTAATATCGGCAAAAAGGCAAATAGCAGCGGGTCGGTGGATGAACGTCTCTTTACCGAAGCCGAGGAACGTAAATTGTGGGATATTTATAAAGGAAACGAGACGGCCATTCGGAAACAGGTAGACGAAAAAAAATACGAAGAAGCCTCTCGTGCATATTATGCAGTCTTTGCAAAACCAGTCCACACCTTCTTTGACAAGGTATTCGTGAATGTTGAAGATGAAGCCGTTCGCAACAACAGGTTGTTGCTTATCAGGTCGATTAACGAATTATACTCAGAAAAGATAGCCGATCTTTCTCAAATGAACATGTCCAATGACAAAACAGCCGGCGGTTAGATTCCAAAATGAAGGAGTAATTCTGTCCATAGTAACATGGCCAAAAAAGCAGACAAATCGGCATTGCCTAAAAAGATAGGGGCGAACGGCCGTTCGCCCTTATGTGTAAGTAGTTGAATTATTACCGGAAAATTGTATTATTGCTTTTGGCGGGGGATATCCACCCCCTAACCCCAGCCAGCGGGGGACAACACCCGCGTTACGCATCCGACTCGTTCGGGTTAAGAACTTTCATTTTATTTCAGCGGATTTCAGGATGGCACGGACAAACTTTGTTTGTCTGTGTTCGTGCCGAACTTGAATGTCTAAAAATTTCAATGTTGCGGTTGTAGAGCGAAGAGTCTCTTCGTTCTCCATTGAAAAAGTAGCCGAAGGCCTACTTTATTATAAAACTGTCCATATGTATTTTTGAGAGAAAGGTGTCATATTATGAAAAACGTAGAATTTTCTGTAGAAGGAAACATGCTTACCATAAAGATAGACCTGTCAAAGGAGTTTGGTCCCTCTTCGTCTGGCAAGAACATTATTGTTGCATCAACGGAAGGAAACGTTACCATTCCTAACCGCGAAGAAAAGATCGGCCTGAACATCTATCGCAAGAAATAGCGAAAAGCCTTTTGGGGCTACCCATGATTGTATTTCAACTGAACCCGGGAAACGCTGCGGTAAGCCGTGTATTCGTGGTATGCGCATCACGGGGTATATGACGTATTATCATATTTAGCAGACGGGATAACCCCACAAGAAATACCAGAAGGTTTTGCCTGCCTGACGAAGGAAGACATTCAGGCCTGTTCTCAAAAACATACCATAAATCATCCAGAATTATATGCCCAAATGGCCGGATAATAAGTCACCAGTAAACATATTATATGTACTAATAGCCGTAAAATAAGACGGCTATTAGTACAGTTAATTCATGTTAGGCAAAAAAAGATACTCAGTATGTACGATCCAGATACAGACACGTTTGAACTAGAACCCGATAAGCCGATGGTTCTTCTTTTGGGCAACATCGCTCATGAAGGTGTGCTCAGTATGCTGAAGGCTTCTGAAAGGCAATACAAACAAAAGCTCCTGAAATCAAAACCTGAGAACTGGCAAAGCATAGTTGAATACTTCGATACATATGAAATTGCGAGCGTATTAATTAAACTAGATCCACACGCCATATCCTTAATGGCCTCCAAAGATTACCAAGAAGTAAGTAACAGATTGTTTCAACAAATCGCTAAAAAACCAAATATGGTCTTCGTTTATGAAGATTTGCTGACAGGTGAAATTGGTAGTGATGAATGGGTCCAATTGCACTGGAGACCATCAAAGGAAGATTTAGATAAAGTGCTAAAGGCTATTGAGATCCTAGAATTGGAAATTATGCCTTATAAAAGAAATGCACAGGTAACCGTTCTCGCGGAATCGTTTCTGCGGGATACCGAAGCAAACTTGCTCTTTAGGATTTATGTTCCGTCTGGTCGAATGTGGTCAAACGAGACAGATAGGCTGTTACAACTATTTAGAGAGTACCTCTCTAATGTGGGTCATGTTTCGGTTCGGCTTGATCAACAACGAACTGATAAAGGTATTATTTATGAATTTCATGGGGACGAGCCTAAGGGAGAACATGGATTAAGCGAGGAGTTTGCTGAATTCACGCAGTTCTTAGATTTATGTGTCCGCGACCAATCCGCAGCCGAAGCAATATTGGCTAATAAATCAGTAGATGCAAAAAAGGTATCCGAAATACTCGTACGATACAGTAAAGAAGCCAAGCGACTTCAAGTTGATCTAAAACATGAGCGAGAACGAAAAATTCTAGGAATTCAGCAACGCTTAGAATCAGAATTAATTGATGAAATGCCTGGTGATATTGACTGGAGCGCTGTTAGTCAATTGATTGAATCAACAGTTCCCTCGGTCAGTGGATCTGGTGCCTCACTAATGATTGCGAATCCTTCTCGTGCATATGATGCCCATACTAGAGCTAATGTCACTATCAACGTCAATCCTCAAATAATAGGAACGGTTAACGGTGTAATAGCCCAGGAAATCAATGGCAATCAGAATTTGGGAGTGCAAGGGCAGGAATTATTAGAATTGGTTAAGAAGTACGGTGAAGCAAGAACGAATGAGCTTGCTACAGCGGTTTATGAAGTTGAGGATAAAAGTGTACCAAAGCCGGATAGATTGAAAGCTGGCCAAAAATTAAAGAAGTTTTTAATAGAGATTGCCAGGAAAGGTGGAGACGTTGCGGCGGGCGTCCTACAAAAATACATCGAGAATCAACTTGGCCTATAGATTTTGCATTTATAGCCTAATCGGGTAATCGGGAGGTCGTAGATTAACGCCTCCCAATCCCCACACCACCGGACATGCGGCTCCGCATCCGGCGGTTCATTGTGGATAATGTATCGCAACCCATAGCTCCTTTACTGAAATCAGTCCCTGTTTTG
>JAUQXU010000046.1 GCA_030837935.1 Candidatus Brocadia sp. | reverse complement strand
CCGCAAGATGGTGGAGTCCTGCCTGCAGGATGCTTTCTCCGTGCAGTTCCACCCAGAGTCCAACAGTTCCATGGCGTGAGGTTTGTTCCAACCTGTGTCTTGTAAAATCAGAGTCTCTTTCCTCTTTTAGGAGATCGATATCAGTGAACAGTACGATATTGCATTCCGGATGCTCAAGAAGCTGGGCACCCCAGCCTGCTTCCTCGCCGGCAAAAAACTGCTCGCGGCAGATAAATCCAAGGGTTTCAAAGAATTTTATGAGCCGGGGAAAATTCTCACGCGATGAACGATACGTATGGTGATCATGGTTTCCCCATCCCAGCCCCAATCTGTCCTGACGGGCCTTTTGTATCTGTCCTGCCCGGTTTCTTCTTTCCCAGTACACTCGTTCAGCCCTGAAAAAGGCATCCGTTACCCTCGCAGGTGATAGCTTTTTGCACGTATCTTCTATGAGTTTCTGTGTGGCATTCATGCCTTCCTCAAGGCTTTCGTAATACCGCTGCCTGCAGAAAAACGTTTCCAGTGCTTGCCGGTATTCCTGCGTATCATTTACCTTTCGGGGTACGAGAAAACCACGAAAACCTCTCCTTTCCGCTGCCGAAAGGATGTAATCGCCCTGAGAAGAAATAACCGCTTTCCTGTATGACCCATACATATCACCTTCTCTGGAAATATTTCGGCCAATTACCTGAATAAAGTGGTCCAATCTTTCCGGCTTTAGTACGACTTCAGTGAAATTTATTTGACTGAGCAAAACAGGGAAGAAAACGGCCCCCGGATGCACAAAGACCCGCATGCCGGCTGGTGCTTCAATATGACAAGACTCCTCAAACCCGGCTTCCTTTATGGCCTTCACACTGAGGAAGTCCTCAGACAGCACCATATGGTCAATCCAATCAAAAAATCGTGTTGAGGTATCCCGTTCTATCGCGGAAGAAAGTTTGCAGGCAAAGCTGTTATTCTTCAGAAATGTGTCGATATGCTGGATTAAAAGATTTTCAGCATGAGGGTATAGTTTCCAGTCGATATTATCTGCAAACCCATAATCTTTTGATTTCATCAGTGCCTCCGAGAAGGAAAAAGATTGCAATCTCGCGTGTTTTTTATTCTAATACTCCTTTAAATAAAAAGCAATTGCTAATCATTCAACATTCCAGCAATGTGCTTAATCTAAAATTTACAGGTAAACCACCTATGGTATTAAATGGAATTCCATGAAGCCATCAGAATTTGTTATCAAAGACGGTGCTGGCAACCGAACGGTTCCCGTAGACGCAATCGTCTTTCTTAAAGACAACGTCGAGTGGAATAGGGTAAGCTTCCGTATTCAGGACGGAAAAATTCTATCGTGTGAATACCGAAACGATCCAGCAAAATTTTTTGTAACACCTGGTTTTGTCAACTGTCATATGCACTGGCTGATGCTTGGCGAACCAACCCTGGAAAGGGAACTTGAATTGATGCGAAACAGGCCGGATGAGATGATCGATTCCATCGTAGAAAATGCGCGAGCCACGGTCCGCAAAGGAATCACGGCATGTTGTGACAAAGGTCCTCCTGGTCTGGAAACACACCGGATATATCAGGGATTGAAAACGGCAAAATCTCACGGATTGCCGGTGCCAAAAACCCTGGTATCAACATGGACGACATCGGTGGATGGCGCCTTTGCAAGCGCGCTTACCCGGCGTGTTTATAGCCAGAATGAGCTGGAACAATTGATTCGGGAATTGCAGGAAACGGGGGCCGGCATAATGAAGATCATACCGGAATCAGGATTACATCTTGCGCAATTCACTTATGATTGGGTATTTCCAGAAAATTATTTTGCCGTGGCCAGAGAGATGACAACCAGGCTCGGTTTGATACTCGCCATTCACGCGAAAAGCCCTGAGTCCATCGGGATGGGATTGAAGTACTCTGTGGATTGTATCGAACACGCTACAGAAGCCTCAGTAACGCAGCTCAAAGAAATGCAGTGCAAAGGGATTTATCTCTCACCAACCCTGGAAAGCCTGTGGTGCCGCCTGAACTATGCAATGAGCTCCGGTTCCGGAGCTGCAACGGCGGCTTTTGAATGGGGAAATGCCACACAGATGTTCCGCAATGCAGTCGTACTGAACGACGGCAAACCATTCACGCATTTTCTCTTTGGATCTGATGCAGGCAGTGCGTGTACCCCTCATGCCTCACTCAGGGAGTTATATCTTATGAGAAAATTAGGCTTGCCAGCAGAGTATTGCTTGCAGGCGGCAATCGTTAATGGCGCCCGGTTCATGAGATTGCACAGATCCATTGGGCAGTTAACACCGGGATATTGCGCCGACATGATCTTCTGGCAGCGGAATCCGCTGGAACTTGATGTGGCAGACTGGGAGCACCTTGACCATCATATCGCAGCCGTAATGCTTGACGGGAATCTGATTGAACCGTAACAAGAACTGACTTTCTGCAACTGCAACGTTGAATTTCTTTCGTACAGATTTATTTACTGATCAAATCCAATAATCATTTTATCTTTTTCAACCTGAGATGGTATGGAAATTTGGCAGTTCTTTGTTATCTTTGCCGTTGGTGCAATAGCAGGGTTTGTGAATGTTCTTGCAGGCGGCGGCTCAATTCTTACCCTCCCAATGCTTATCTTTCTTGGTTTACCTCCAACCGTGGCCAACGGCACCAACCGTTTGGCAGTGGCAGTTCAGAGTATATTTGCTGTTGCCGGTTTTCGGAGAAAGGGCGTTTCAGACTTTAAATCAAGCCTGGTATTATCCTGTCCTGCACTTATAGGCGGCCTGATTGGTGCTCAAATTGCTTTAGCAGTATCCGATCTTGTGTTTAAAAAAGTGCTGGCCGTAATTATGATATTCATTCTCGGATTCATCCTATGGGACCCTATCCGGAAAAAACATGACAATATTCACGAAAAGGAAGACATATCTCATCTCAGCTTAAGCCGGCGTATAGCAATCATGTTTTTCTTGTTCTTTGCCGGAATTTACGGCGGCTTTGTTCAGGCAGGCGTTGGTTTCCTGATTATTATGGCACTGAACATAATCGGCGGATTAAATCTGGTAAAAACGAATAGCCACAAGGTGTTTATTGCCGGCATCAATGCATTATTTTCATTACTCATATTCGTATTTCATAATAAGATATATTGGATAATAGGCCTGGTTTTGGCTGCAGGCAATGGCCTTGGAGGTTGGATTGGCAGCAATTATGCCGTAAGCAAAGGCGAACGGTTTATCAGGATCGTGCTTACTATGTGTGTCATTGCAATGGTATTAAAGCTTCTGATTTAAGCACTCTTTCAAGGCTAAAATACCAGAAGTGAGCAAAATCATTCAGTTCCTTTGGGAAAAAAAAGGGACTTATCCGGTATCGTTTTCTTTGCGCATGAGCTTCTTTCTCAAACCCTTAGATTTCGGAAGACGACCGGGAATTGATTGGAGTTTTTGTAGTAGTCTTAAATTGCCTTCACTTCTTGTGTCTCTTTCCGGAATTTCTAAAATTTTTGGAATGTCCAGGAACCTTGGGTCTCTCATGAGAGCATGGAACATTTCCAGCCCCAATTTTCCTTCCCCAATACATGCATGGCGGTCGCTACGGGAACCGAAACTCGTTTTGGAATCGTTTATATGGATCGTTTTCATGTGCTTGATCCCAATTATTCTGTCAAATTCATTGAGAACGGCTTCATAGCCCTTATACCCTCTGATGTCATATCCAGCCGCGAAGACATGAGCTGTATCGAAACACACGCCAATAAATTCCGGCTTGTTAATTTCTTCAAGGATGTAAGCAATTTCTTCAAAGGTAGAACCTATTGACGTTCCCTGACCAGCCATTGTTTCTAAAAGTATTTTAGTTTTTTGATTGTCAATTTCGCTTGCAATGGCATGTACGGCTTCAATGGTTCTCTTCATTCCATCTTCTTTCTTTGAATTTCCGTAACTTCCGGGATGGAGAACCAGGAAGTTCACACCAAATTGTCGCGCCCTGGACAATTCTATCCTCAGCCGTTCTTGTGATTTTCTCCGAAGATTTTTATCGGAAGATGCGGGATTTACCAAATAGGGAACGTGGGCAACTACTTTTTTGACAGGACTGTCCTGCCAGGCAGACTTGAACTTAATGACTTCTTCTTTCGATAACTCGGATACATCCCATCTGCGGGACAATGTCACATAGATTTGGATGCATGCACACCCCCATTTTGTGGCCCAATAGAATCCTTTCGGTAATCCTCCAATTGTTGGAACAGTACATCCTAGCATAGATACTATAATTATAGGTAACGTCTAACATCTTTCCAATGAAAATTATCCTTAAAAGCTACCATAAAGTATGGCGCACAAAAGCCGCTAGCAATCAACCACCAGCGTTCAGGCAATTGAATAATATGTTAGATTTTTAAAGGATTTTCTTTTAATATTTAATTTAGTACGATCTCAATAAACCTTTTTAGACGCTTCATGTCTTTTGTGAGTCCCTTGCCATAATTAAATTTTTGGAGGGTAAATTTATGAACAGACCACTGCTATATTTAGTTCTATGCTTTCTATTCCTCGTCTTTTCAGGCCTTGGGAGCATTGACAGAGAAACTATTCTATTAGGCCTATCCATTGCAAAAGCAGAAGAAGGAACGAAGCCTTCTCAAACAACCAGCAAAGGGCCGTGTAAGCCTACGCCTCCTGATGCACTGGGGCCATTTTACACGCCAAATGCACCGGAACGAACCAGTGTTGGAAAAGGTCACATCCTGAGTGGTGTTGTCAGGACGAGCGTAGACTGTTCTCCCATTACAGGAGCACGGATCGAGTGCTGGCTGGCAGGCCAGGATGGTAGCTATGACGATGAACATCGCGCAACGTTGTTCTCCGACAAAACCGGCCTGTACAAATTTGAAAGCAATTTCCCGCCACCTTATATGGGAAGGCCTTCACACATTCATATGAAAATTACGGCGAAAGGCTATCAGACACTTATCACACAATATTATCCCGCTCATGGCAAGACCGAAGGTGAATTCGATGTAGTGCTCATCCCGGAAGATTAAATCGCATGGGTTTTGAGGTATCTATAGGGATGCAGCTTGAGTGTTTTCCAGTCAATTCAATGAATATTCTAACAGGAAAGCTTTTTTATTTAGAGCGGTATTTGAAGATACGCTTATTGCCAGGTATTGATTCTAGGCGTGGCTTAATTGTACTTTTGTTCTGGCTCTGAAATGAAATTTCATGGGAACCTCCGAAAAGGGCAATTTGCTGCGGAGCTGATTGGAAAGATATCGTTCATAATCACTATCAAAGAGTTTGGGATCGTTAACAAAAAGGACAAAGGTAGGTGGTGATACGCTCACCTGAGTAGTGTAATAAATTTTTGGGGACTTAACCTTTCTGCGTGTCGGGCGATGGAGGCTTAGGGCTTCTTCGAGCGCTTGATTCAGTTCAGATGTCGCAACACGGGTTTTAGCCTGTTCATAAAGTTCCAATGCAAGATGTACCATCTCCATAACGTGCTCGTTATTTTTAGCGCTGATGAAAGAGATCGGGGCAAAGGAAAGTCCTGGCAGGCATTTATAAATATAGTCATTAAATTTTTGTGTTTCTGTTCCATGTGCCAGATCCCATTTATTAATAACAATAATGCACGGCTTATATTCGGTGACAATATAATCACCCAGTTTTTTATCCACCTCAGATATTTTTAGTGTAGCATCAATGAGAAATAATACCACATCAGCCCTGCGGATAGCTCTCTCGGCACGCGCCATACTATAAAATTCAATAGAATCTTTGACCTGTCTCTTCTTCCTTACGCCTGCTGTATCGATAGCCAGGAATTGCTTACCCTCTATTTCAAATCGTACATCCACTGAATCTCGTGTAGTACCTGCCACCTCACTGACAATTACCCGTTGTTCCCTTGCCAGGGTGTTCATGAGTGTTGATTTCCCGGCATTCCGCTTGCCCACAATGGCAAGTTTCATAAGCGGTTCAGTGGAAATCGATTCCGGGCATGGCGTTGGTAAAAGAGAAATGATCCTGTCTAATAAGTTAGACCTTCCAAATCCTTCCAAAGCAGACATGGGGAGTGGTTCACCAAATCCCAATTTATTAAAATCTGGCACGTGGTATTCGAATTTCGGTGTATCGACCTTATTGGCAATGATAAGCACCTTTTTTTTCAAACGTCGCAACTTCTCTGTTACCATAACATCCAAAGGAGTTACGCCATCCCGCACATCCACAACAAACAAAATTATATCGGCCTGAAGCAATGCAATTTCTATCTGCGCCTCAATCTCGTCCGTAAGACCGTCCACATCTTCTACACCCATTCCGCCTGTATCTATTAATTCAAATACGTAATCCTTGTATTGAATTTCTGCCGCGACACGATCTCGTGTAACACCACTGGTGGGTTCAACGATAGAGATTCTGCGCTTGGCAAGGCAATTGAGCAAGGAAGATTTTCCCACATTTGGCCGGCCGACAATGGTAACAACTGGAATGGTCATCGCTTATTCCTGTTTCTCCTCTTCCATATACACATCGGATATATCGGTGCTATCGATTTCTTTTCTCAACAGGAAATATACAATTGTCTTTGCAGAAAATACATAGGTTACCGCAAAGTTCCATACCGCCAGCTTGATCAGGAAAATATAACCAATTAATATCCATGCCAGAAATTTTAGTGACCAGATGCCAAAGCTAATGTCCACTGTTTTTACTTCTGTAGAAGATCCGCTACAATATCCAAGACATGCGATAGTGCACTTTTGCAATATAAAGGACTGAACCAAGGAAAATTTCTGCCCCATCCCTGCACCCACGGTAAAAAAGGACAGGCGTATCATTAACCATGCTGCAAACGCAGTTAAAGCCAAACAAACTAGTCCATAGATCATATTTATGCAGCAGTATACGAGAAACTGTTTGGGACGCGAAAGAACGTAACTATATGCACGGCTCATTGCATCAAAGGCATCCGACCCTTCGGCGCTGATCGTGGGAAACATAAAACACAATCCCAATGCACCAACTACACCGATAAAAACCATTAAAAAACCGGAGATCAAGGCAAACGGAAAGCCTAATGCCACCACAACTTCACCGGCGACAGGGATCCGTCCTATCAAACCACCGACCACGTTACACAAGGCAAAAAAGAATACACCAATTACCGGCACCAGTGGTGACCAGAAATAAGACCAGAACTTTTTCCTGGCAAATTTCAGGGCACCTGCCAAAGGAACACTTTCGTCTTTGGCATAGTCTAGCGCTGCAATTCGTGTAATGGCTCCGCCAACCAAAGACCAAATCATCAGAAGGCCAAAAATAAGTATTGATAAAACGAAAAGTTCCCCGCCATCTATGGGCATAACAGCCGACAGTACACTTTTTACCAGAACCGGGATGCCTTCTTTCGCTGAACATAAGACAAGCTTTATAAAGGTTGAGGGATGGGTACTGATCAATTTTAACGAAGAAAAGAATGCAACCGCCGCCACACACCATGCCAGACTGACCAGAAGGCCGGCATACCCAAGGAACATCTTCTTTGGATCGAAAGCCATTTTAAAGGCACGAAAAATATCACGCCAGTCATGTCTTATCGTTTTTGATTCATTCATTTTCCTTTCCTTCCCCCTTTTTTTCTATTCGATTCAACGCTTCAGGGCTTACCGGCTCCTCAATACGGTACTCTTCATCCAGCCATGCACCAAGATCAATAAGCTTACACCGTTCACTACAAAAAGGAAAGTGCGGCACATCTTTTACCACTCGATAGACAAACTCCTTTTTACAATGAGGACAGTTAATTCTTGGCATATTGTATTTCTGTCTCGTTACTTCTTTTCTGTTGTTTTTGTTTCTGATTTTTCAGATTTTACCGGCTCGGTTTCCTTTTTGGCTTTTGACTTATATTCTTCGCTCCGGTAATCTGTCTGATAGAAACCAGAACCTTTAAAAATAACAGCACCGCCTGCCCCAATCATCCTCTCCACTTTCAACTTTCCACACGCAGGACACTTTTTTATAGGATTTTCTGTTATGTGCTGAAACAACTCAAATAAATGGTCACATGCACTACATTTATAATCGTATGTTGGCATATCTCTCCTTCATCAGTAATTAAAACAAATCCTTCATCTTCTCAAAAAACTTCTTTTGCCGGGGCGAAACATTTTTTTTCTCCAGTTCTGCAAACTCACGCAATAATTCCTCCTGCCGCTGGGTCATCTTCGTAGGTACTTCAACAATCACCAGCACTAAAAGATTTCCCTTACCATACCCATGCAAGTTAGGAAAACCTTCTCCCCGAATCGGAACAACCTCATTGTTTTGTGTTCCCTTGGGTATCTTTACCTGAATAATATTACCGGTAAGCGTAGGCACCTCAATGGTACAACCCAAGGCTGCCTGAGCAAATGGAATTGGAACCTCGCACAGAACATCATCTCCTTGCCGCTTGAAGATCGGATGCGGTTTAACATGAATATCACAATACAAATCTCCGGGCGGCGCCCCGCTTTCGCCTGGCTCCCCCTGCCCTGTCAGCCTCAGCCGTGTACTATCCTCCACACCGGGTGGAACCTGAATAGAGATAATTGACTTTTTTGGATAACGCCCGGAACCACCACATTTCGCACATGGTGATTCTATAATTTTGCCATTACCATGACATTTAGGACACGTAGTGCGCAATGTGAAAAAACCCTGAGACTGCTGCACCTCTCCTCTCCCTTTACAATAAGGGCAGGTTACCGGAGAAGTACCCTCTCGTGCACCAGTTCCACGACAAACATCACAAACTTCTTTTCTCGTGAGCTCAATCTTTTTTTCAACACCTACAGCAACATCTTTAAAATCGACCTCAATATCACACTTGAGACTTGCCCCTCTCCGTGCAGCCTTTCCGCGAGCCCTGCCTCCACCAAAAAAGTCTTCGAAGATACTTCCTCCACCAAAAATATCTCCAAAGGCGTCAAAAATATCTTCAAATGTGCTATACCCATGAGACTCGGTGCCCCTTAGACCATCCAGTCCGAATTGGTCATATTTCCGCTTCTTATCAGGGTCTCCCAAAACACCATACGCCTCTGCTGCCTTCTTAAATATCTGTTCGGCTTCTTTATTCCCAGGATTTCTGTCGGGGTGGTATTTTAAGGCAATCTTTCGATACGCCTTTTTTATCTCGTCTCCGTTTGCGCTTCTATCAACTCCAAGCACTTTGTAAAAATCTTCTTCCATGTATTCTTGTATATAAAGTAAGTAGCGATTTTATAAAGGGATACTAGCAGACATACATATTACTGAAATAAAATTATAGTATATAAAACTGCATAAAATCAAGATGTTTTACCGCCCTCTCAAAAACAAACCAAATCTATTCGTTATTATCCTTTGAAATACCATTCATGAGAATATAAAAGTAAAAAGGCTACTTAACGCAGCCTTTTTACTTTTCTGATATTTTAAATTCGCGCTAAAACCCAATTAACGAATACTGCCCGCAATCTCCTTTTCTTCTTCCTCCTCTTTTAATTCGGTAATTATGGTTTCCGTGGTCAACAAGAGCCCGGCAACGCTTGCCGCGTTTTGCAAGGCAACCCTCGACACCTTAGACGGATCTACAATACCCTTATCAATCATATCCACATAATTTCCCGTATTAGCATCGTATCCCATATTGGCCGATAGCTCTTTTACTTCTTCCACAACCACGGAACCATCGACACCCGTGTTTGAGGCAATTTGACGTAAAGGAGACTCAAGCACCTTCGCAATGATGTCCACGCCAACTTTTTCATCTCCTTTGGCTTTTTTACGCGCTTCATCAATGGCCGGTATCGCCCGAATAAACGCAACACCACCGCCGGGCACAATCCCTTCTTCAACCGCTGCGCGGGTCGCATGCAGTGCATCTTCCACACGAGCCTTCTTTTCATTCATCTCAGCCTCGGTAGCGGCGCCCACATTGATAATAGCCACGCCTCCCGCCAATTTCGCAAGCCTCTCGCTCAGCTTTTCTTTATCATAATTTGAGGTTGTCTGTTCGATCTGATTTTTGATTTGAGCGATCCTGGCCTGTATGTCAGCCTTCTTTCCCGCGCCCTGAATAATCGTCGTATTATCCTTATCGATAGTAATCCGCTTTGCGCGACCAAGGTCTTCGATTCCCAGGCTTTCCAGTTTTATACCTAAATCCTCTGTAATAGCGCGTCCCTTTGTTAGTATGGCAATATCCTCCAACATTGCCTTCCTGCGATCTCCAAAACCGGGGGCTTTTACCGCAGCACAACTCAACACACCGCGGAGTTTGTTTACTACCAAAGTTGCCAGCGCTTCGCCCTCTATATCTTCGGAAATAATCAACAAGGGTTTTCCGCTGCTAGCAATCTTTTCCAGCAAAGGAAGGAGGTCCTTCATGCTCGACACCTTCTTCTCGTGAATCAATATATAGGCATCTTCCAAGACGACTTCCATGTTCTGTGCATCAGTAATAAAGTACGGAGACAGATACCCTTTATCGAATTGCATACCTTCCACAACCGTCAGAGTAGTCTCTATTCCTTTCGCTTCTTCCACGGTAATCACCCCGTCCTTGCCAACCTTTTCCATGGCGTCTGCCAACAGGTTTCCGATCGATGCGTCGTTGTTAGCAGAAATCGTTCCTACCTGAGCGATTTCTGCGCGTCCCTTCACTGGTTTACTTATCTTCTTCAGTTCCGCAACCACGATCTCCACGGCCTTATCAATGCCTCTCTTAATCGCCATGGGATTTGCACCTGCAGCTACATTTTTCAACCCTTGATTAAATATAGCCTCTGCAAAAATGGTAGCCGTAGTAGTACCGTCTCCCGCAACATCGCTGGTTTTTGATGCAACCTCACAAACCATCTTTGCCCCCATGTTTTCAAAGGGATTTTTTAGTTCAACTTCTTTTGCCACCGTTACACCATCTTTTGTAACTGACGGCGTACCAAATCCTTTTTCAAGGATCACATTTCTTCCCGTAGGACCCATAGTTACCCGGACGGTGTCTGCTAGCTGCTTAATCCCTTTTTGGAGCAACTTTCTGGCATCTTCATCGTAAAGTAATTGTTTTGCTGCCATTTCATAACCTCCAAAAAATTTAAATCCTTAGAAACCCTAAAACCAGACCCATATTACTCGATCTTCGCTAAAATGTCACTTTCTCTCATAACCAGATATTCTTTACCGTCAACAGTAACCTCGGTTCCAGCATACTTTCCGTAAAGGACTTTATCCCCTTTCTTTACTAAAAGTTCTGCCCTTTTTCCGCTTTCCAGCATCTTCCCATCACCGACAGCTATGATCTTTCCCTTCATGGGTTTCTCCTTTGCGGTATCAGGCAAAACAATTCCGCCAGCTGTTTTTTCTTCGGCTTCCATTGGTTCAATAACCACCCTATCATCTAACGGTCTGATCATTTTCTTTATTTACCTCCTCATGAAAAATAAACAATCAAAATACTGAAATTTGTCAAAATTTTCATACGTAATTTATTCTGTTAGCAGATTACATCCCCATGCCACCCATACCACCCATTCCGCCCATACCACCCATACCGCCCATACCACCCATACCACCCATACCACCCGGCATCTTCCCTTCTTCCTTCGTGGGGATGTCGGTAATGATGCATTCCGTTGTTAGGAGGATACCGGCAATACTTACGGCATTTAACAATGCACTCCTTGTCACTTTGGTCGGGTCTATAACACCCGCATCAATCAGATTGCAGTATGTCTCCTTCTCCGCGTCATAGCCAAATGCTTTATCCTTGGATTCTAATATCTTTCGAACGACTACCGCCCCTTCCAGACCTGCATTCCTAAATATCTGTTTTGCGGGCGCAGACAGGGCATTTTTTACAATATCGACACCCATAGCCTCATCACCTTTAAGTTTAAGATCATCCAGGAACTCTGCTACCCTCAGAAGCGCAACACCGCCACCAGGCAAGACACCTTCTTCAACTGCCGCCCTTGTGGCGTGAAGCGCATCTTCAACCCTCGCCTTCTTTTCCTTCATTTCACTTTCCGTAGCCGCACCGACGAATATCTGAGCAACACCGCCAGCAAGTTTCGCAAGACGCTCCTGCAACTTTTCTCTGTCATAATCAGATGTCGTCGCATCAATTTCGTTACGAATTTGTTTGATACGTCCGGAGATAGCATCAGCACTCCCCGCACCTTGAATGATAGTCGTATTATCGGCATCAACGGTAACCTTCTTTGCCCGTCCTAAGTCGCGGATATCTATACTTTCCAGCTGGATACCCAGGTCTTTAAATATCGACTTACCGCCGGTAAGCATAGCAATGTCTTCCAGCATGGCCTTTCTCCGGTCACCATATCCCGGGGCTTTTACCGCTGCACAACTTATTGTACCGCGAAGTTTATTGACTACAAGCGTCGCCAACGCCTCTCCTTCAACATCTTCTGCAATAATAAAGAGCGGCTTCCCCGTCTTTGCTATCTTTTCCAAAAGTGGAACCAATCCTTTGATGGCCGATATCTTTTCCTCAAAGATTAAAATATAAGGGTCTTTGAATTCAACCTCCATTGTATCGGGATTCGTGACAAAATGGGGAGAGAGATAACCGCGATCAAATTGCATACCCTCTACGACATCCACGTTGGTCTCAAGGCCCTTTCCCTCTTCAACGGTAATAACGCCATCCTTCCCTACCTTGTCCATTGCGTCGGCAATCATTTTTCCGATTTCCGGATCGTTGTTCGCTGCAATAGAACCAATGCTTGCAATCTCTGTTTGGTTCTTGATTTTTTTACTCATCTCTTTGAGTTTTTCTACAATCTTGTCCAGCGACCTATGCATTCCCCTATTGAGGGCCATGGGATCAGCTCCCGATGTCACGCACTTGAGTCCTTCCAAGAATATAGCTTCAGTAAGAACCGTAGCTGTAGTCGTACCGTCACCAGCAACGTCGCTGGTCTTAGATGCAGCCTCACGCACCAACCTTGCCCCTATATTCTCATAAGGATCTTTCAGTTCAATCTCCTCAGCTACGGACACACCATCCTTGGTTACTGTAGGACTCCCATAACCCTTATCCAATACGGCATTCCTTCCCCTTGGCCCCAAGGTAACCTTAACCGCCCTGGCAAGTTTTGTAACGCCCCGAGCAATAGCCGCCCTTGCCTCTTCATTAAAGGATAGCTGCTTCGCCATTGAGTACTACCTCCTTTCAATATTTATGCTTTTTATAGAAAACAAAGATAAAGATAAAAAATCTATCAGCTACTCAAGTTTAGCAAATACGATGCCTCCGGATGAATCAAAACACAAAAAACCTTAACCAGTTACTATATATTATTTTATATTAAGCTAATTGAGAACCATGGCCAGAATATTCACACAAAGCATGTCATTGTGACAGCAGAAAAATTTCTCCCCAAAACAACATCTGTCAGTATGGCAGGAGATTGTTACTCCTATCTTCTTTGAGCGGAAAAAGACAGTTTTGCCTTTTCATATTGACTTTTAAATGATTTATGACATATATTGTGACCAGAAATTATCTTTGCAAAATTTATCCCTGCAAGCAAAAACTATCTATGCCGCAAACCAACCCGGACAATAATACGCTTCGAAATTTACACAAAAATCACGGAACAACACGCTTGCAAAGAGAAAGACTCCGGCACGAACCGGAATCCTTTGAGGATACAAGCAATAATCATCCACTGCATGCACTCATATTGCCCGGTGCGCCAGAACGTTTAATCCCGGAAGAAATCACCAAGGAATTAAGAACAAAGATTGTGGGAAGTTCGGTAATCACGTATGAACAAACAACTTCAACGATGGATATTGCCAAGAGAATTGCCCGCACAGGTTTTAAAAATGGCACCGTAATTTTTGCCGAAGAGCAAACCCAGGGAAAGGGACGTTCAGGCCATTCATGGTATTGCCCACGATACAAGGGTTTACTTTTTACTCTCTTACTAAGACATAACATGCCGCCCGACCACCTCTGTTTATTAACAGGGACAATGGCTGTTTCGATTACAGAAACAATCCGCGAAACATTGCAAGTTCCTGCAGAAATTAAGTGGCCCAACGACATCCTGATCGGAGGAAAAAAGGTAGGTGGTGTATTAGTAGAATTGGACAAGGGATTAAAAAGACAATCAACATTTTTGGTCGGGATTGGTCTTAATGTCAATACTACAGAAAATGAGCTGCCAAAACAAACGCGCCTGCCGGCAACCTCACTGGCCATAGAAAAAAAAGAATTTATAGGTCGTATCCTCCTTGCAAAGGCGCTACTTCAGGATATAGACAAGTGGCTTTCAATATTAAAGGATGAACACTTTGGATACATTACAGAGCGATGGAAAGACCTTTGCATTACTGTCGGCAAAAAATTAACCATCACTGACTGTGATATGGACTACACGGGAAAGGTCATTGATATTTCTAATAACGGTGGTTTAATGCTGAAGCTAGACAACGGCCAGATAAAAATATTCCGTGGGGAACATGCCACAATCAAATCCTAATGCTGTTTCGAAAGCAAAGCCTTTTCTATAGCAAAAAGTTTCTCCTCAATCCTGCTCGTCCGCTTTGAGAGGTCATTGTACACAAAATATCCCAAGATAAGCAAAAGTGCCGTATAAGCAATGATGATATAGGTGGAAAACCGGTCCGCAGGGATAGAGAAAGGTATTGGATTTATTCCCGGTTCATTTCTCTGAAACGGCTGCACACGTCTGGATGCCGGAAGCGATGGTTCGATATATGGCCTGGACTCCTGAACTACACCTTCGCTATGCGGTATCGATTTTATCTTTTCTGCCGATGGCTTTTCGTACAGTCGCCCAATTACAACCTTTTGTTTTGGTACTGCAGTGTTGTCGGCCCTCTTATCAATTTTATCAGGAGGCTGCGATAGTTTCGGGATATGTGGCGTCTTATCATTGTTTGCTGGAATGGGTATTTGTTGATTAGCTGTTGCTGTTGTCGGGGAACTGGACTGCCGGTCATTTTTTATGGTATTCTGGTCTGCTGCATTTACATCACCCAAAGAAATTGATTTTTTACTCTCTTTTACCACCTTCATCCAATTCAATGGATCTTGGCCAAGCGCACTATCCTTTCCCATGTTTCCTCCCAACCAATACAATACCGACCATAACGACCGGCATAAACGGGAAATAAACCCCGCTTACAAAATTATTTATAAAAATTCTAAAACACAAATCAAACTATAGTCGACCACTATACCTTTTTACCGTTTTCCTGTTGCACCACTTCCTTAGCAAGGGCTATATAGTCTTCAGAACCATGCGAACCCGGCGCATAGGAGATAATCGGCTTGCCGTGGCTTGGTGATTCTGAGAGTTTTACATTTTTTCTGATAATCGTGTTGAATGCCTTATCCCCAAGCGGAGGATACTCTCTAATCTTTTCAATAACCTCGTTGCAAAGCCGGGCACGGCTGGTATACATACAAAAAATGATTCCTGTAATTTCTAACTGGTTATTTAATCTCTTTCGAACAACTTCAAACGTATCCAACAATTTACTTACCCCCTGGAGCGCAAAGAATTCAGTCTGCAGGGGAATAAAGAGCTCATGCACAAAGGTCAGTACATTGAGCGTTAACAAACCAAGGGAGGGAGGACAATCAACAAGCACATAATCATATTGGTCAAGGACATTCCCCAAATATTCCTTGAGTACTGTCTCTCTCCCCACAATACCGACCAACTCAATCTCTGCCCCGGAGAGCTCTATATTAGCAGGAATAATATCCAAACCCTGCACCGTGGTGTGTAAAATCACTTCTTCCGGTTTGCACTCCCCCATGATGAGATGATACACGGAGTGCTTTAAATTGTGAA
>JAUQXU010000509.1 GCA_030837935.1 Candidatus Brocadia sp. | reverse complement strand
GGATTATTGGTGCCTTCCAGAGTTCCCTGATGGAAATCTGATGTAATGCTTGAAAACTTTACACCCTTTCCCACTTGCATCGGACTACCGTTTGTCCCAATCGCGATTGTTTGACTTAACAGATCGGAAAACAACAATCTGGAAGATTTGTACCCATAGGTATTGATATTTGCCAAATTGTTTCCTATGATGTCCAACATGCTTTGATGGGCACGAATACCTGAAACGCCTGAATATAAAGCACCGCCGAGACCCATAATCGCCTCCTTTCAAAAAATTACTGAAAAATCCAATAAATCCATTCAATCTGAAAATCTTTTTATTATTTCTTTTCGCCTGATTTAGACAGAGTCGTTGTTGACGCTGTTGTTGAAGTATTAGCAGTCGATGTGTCTTCAACCTCTATGAGATAGGAGATAGGAACAGACTTGTCATTAATGATAAACGATACGGTTCCGTCTTTTTCGAGTTTCACTCCTTCTACAACACCCGTGAGGGTTTTATCATTGGCACCATTCTCATCACTGCTGTATTTAATAGTTTTCCCAATAAAAGAACTGGCCATAGTTATCTGGTCTAATTGCAATGAGGCCGTATCGATACTATTTATGTTTGCAAGATATCCTGTCTGCTGCTGCTCCTGGTCCAGCGTGCTGAATTGCGCCAGTTGTGACATAAATTCAGTATTATCCGTAGGGTCTAAGGGATTTTGGTTTTTCAACTGTGTTACAAAAAGCGTAAGAAAACTATCCATGCTGATTTCTGAACTTATTCCCGAAGTACTTGATGTAGCCATGTCTTACCTCCTTATATAATATAGTCAACCATTACGTTCGATGTTTTTACGCTGATTTCTTTTTGCACGTCATTTCCTATACTGTCCTCATCAATAGAATGATCTCCATTCATCCACTCCTGGCCGCGTGTTTGGTACGGTTGGTTATGTGCATCAGAGTTATTGAAAGATTTTTCTTTCGATGCATTGTCATTCTGTATGTACACTTCTAACTTTTGGATTTCCAAACCGCTGGCTGCAACAGATTCTTTCAGCCGATGCATATTGTCTTCTATCGCAGCCTTGACTTCTGCATTCTCTACAAATATTTTTGCCTCGATTTCATCGTTTTCTTCCGTAAAGTGGATTTCTACGTTGCCCAATTCCGGCGGGGTAAGGTTGAGTTTGATTTCTGACCTGCCACCGTAGTTCACCAAACTGATCTTATCACCATGGTTCACCAAACGGATCTCTTTGAAGAATTGCTCAATGATACTGCTGTATGTATGTTTTATCTCTGCAGGGGGACTTCCGTGAAACGTGTGACTGATGTTATTGTTACGTCCTTCCGGAGAAGATGACGGTGTTATGTCACTGCCTGGAAATATGGCTGTTTTTTGCTGAAAGTCTGGTGAGTTTGCTTGTGCATCGTCTTTAGTCATTTGATTATCCAGAGAAAAAGAGACCTTGCTATTCGTTCTTTCTATATCTGTGCCATGTGCTGCAAGCTCAGAGGGTTTTTGTTTTGATCCAGATCTGTCGAATAAATCCCACTCTTCATTGGTTTGAGAAGTATTTAAGATGTCATCTTGAGACGATACATCATTCTTTGTCTTTGATAGGTCATTTTCCGTGTGTCTTTCAGCTATATCCGCCGGATTATCTATTTCCGTCCTGAGAGTATTAGTCATGTTTTCTGCAGAAACGTTTTGAGCTAACGTTTTAAATGCAGAGGGGAGCTTCCTCATATTGATTACATTCCTATCTGAGTCTGTGATTTCTGATTCCTGCATCGTATTGAAAATGGACATATCCATCTTCTGCAATTGTTCGGGTTTTTGTGTTGGATTTGACTTAAAAATATCCGATCGCGTCAGTGTATTTGCAACATTTTGATTATGCACGAGGGGTGTTTCTCCGTTGTATAAAATGTCTGAGATATTTGCATCGACGAACACTTCATTTTTCGTTGTATCAGCCCCCCCTGTTTGCCCTCTAGTTTGAGGAAATAGAGAAGAATCTTCGTCATTGGAATTATTGAGAAAAGAAATTTCAATACCGAAACGGGCATTTACATCGGACACATCCTGCCACAACGATAAATCTTGGTCTGCATTTTGAATGTTTGTTTGTGGGTATTTTAGAAACGTCTCAGGCAAAATGGATACGGAAAGGATAGTGTTTGATATTTGATTCCCTGAAATATCCTCTCCCAATCCTTCCTCGCTTTTTTTTGTAAAATCAGTATTCAATTTTGGCTCAGGATGGTTAGCTTTTTCTGGGTTGCGCATATCGTGCGCCTTTAGGTTGATTATCTTTTGTCCAAGTATTTCATGGAATGGCAAGGGATATCCATTGCTAACATCGTCACCGGTTTCAGATTGTACACCATGTGCATCCGCGATCTGACAGTCAGAATTGTTTCTTGTCTGACAAATGCTTGCCAGCAAAATTCCCAGTAGATCATTTTTGTTGGATAGTTCCATGGCTGATTCTAACATAGTCGTTTCCTTTTCAGATAAAATAGAATGACCAGCTTGTAATTTTGGTTTTTTAATTAAGCAATATACATGCCGTGCTTATTTAAGACAGGGAAATGAAATAAAAAACGACAATATGAAATTTTCTAAGTACCATTGATACAAACATTTAAAGGAATTGATATGAAAGCATATGCACTTGAAAATATTTTACTTGTGGAATGAGACAAGAAACTCAGGATACTTCCTTCCTGATAATGGGTAATGTTTTCCGTACCCTGTGCAGTTCCTGATATGGTCTGTTACGAGATATTAATTGCGGGTCTGGCCTGATTATTAGTATCGGAGTGTTTCTGTAATTTGATTTGCCACAAATTGGGAGTAGCGCCGCATAGAAAGTAAAATAAGTTTCCAGCCGTATAAGGCGCTTTTCTGATGTGTACTTTCAAAGTAGTGCTTTACAAGTTCTGCCACCTCATTTTCATTGCTGTCAAAAACGCCGTCTGCGCTCCAGACGACGGTACCTGTGTCAGTAGAGATCATACCTACTTTTACCCCAAGTAACATTGGTTCATAAGGACGATAATGAGTTATACTGCCAAATACGATGGCGTCCGCATCGTACCGCTTCTTTAAGGTTAAAATGGTGTTTAAATCAATGGCACCCTTTACCCATATGTCACGTTCAGGGGTACGTGTTGTTTTGTTTTCATTGAATACTACAACCTCAAAACTTCCTGTTTTTCTCAATTCTACGGCAAACGCCTCCGTTACCTCTTCTATGATGGCATCCCGGTCTACATCATATTCAAACGGCAGGAGTAATACACGTCGTATTTGTGTTTTTTGAAATTCGCCCGTTTTGTTATAATTAAGGCTTGAAGAATACTGTGGTGGTACACTTGCACAGCCCACAGCCACAAATAAACATATACAGATAATACGAAGTGTATACTTCATCTAATAATCCTGTACCTCGAAAATAATCAGTGGGGAGTTTCTGATATTTGTTCTTTTTTTTCCACAAGTTGTTCTATCTTCATGCCAACAAGCGCCTGCTTTGCTTTAGTTTCTTCAATCTGTGCATTTGTTAATTCTACGGTTAATTCCTTAATTTTTTTTTCGTACGGTGCAAGGCTTTGTTCAAGCCGTTTACGCAATTTTTCATTTTCAATAATAAGTTGCTGTGTGGCTTCTAATTGACCCTTAATCTCTTCCAGTTCTGATTCAAGTGCTGTTTTTGCTGCTTTTTCGCTTTCCAGCTCTCTTTCAAGCGATGCGTTTTTTCCCAGCGAGGCCGCTAAATCTTTTCTTAGTTGCTCAAATTGTTCAAGCAGGGATGTTCCTTTATTTTCTTCTCCGGTATCAAGAATTACCGTCGACCCGCTCGTTAAATACCCACTACTCTTTGGCGGCAATACCGTTTCTTCTGAAGAACCCTTCGGGGTACACGGTCTTTTACCTTCCCTTTTCGTAAAGGACTCACAACCTAATACCATTAAAATGAATAAACACAAAGGAATTAAAGGTACAATCTTCCCCATATCCCATTCCTTTCGCATAAATGTTTAAAATTGCAACTTTTGATGCGAGGATTATCCTGAGGTTCCTAATGAATACCGTAAGTATTTTATCTTAATGCCCTGCACAATAGTTGCTTATGGTTATTTTCGGTTGATTTATACTATTTTTTATCACAAGATATTGATAACGATAAGCAAACAAAATACCACATCCATCGACTAAGGTAGAAACTCTGTATGTATGCTAAGCAGTTTTTTAAAAGACCGGGTTGCATCTATAACATTATCACTACAAATAATTGCAGAACAAATTGCAACACGCTTCACGCCGGCGTGTAATACATCATGAATATTTCCAAGATTAATAGCGCCTATAGCCACAAAGGGTATCGCTATTTCCCTGTTTACCTGTTTTAAACAATCCAGACCTACAGGAGGTTCATAGTCCTTTGTTGCAGTGAAAAAAACAGGGCCAATTCCAATATAATCCGCACCCCCTTTTTGTGCCTTTCGTGCCTGCAAAATATTATGGGTAGAGACCCCAATTATCTTATCATAACCAAGCATCTTGCGTGCGACATGAATGTCTAGATCCGATTGCCCGATGTGTAAGCCATCTGCATCTACTTCTTTGGCAATTTCGGCGCGGTCATTTACAATGAAAATCGTTTTCGATTGGGTAGTTATTTTTTTAAACTCCCTGGCCATAATAAGAAATTCTCTATCAGGCATTGTTTTTTCCCGCAATTGCACTGCGTCTGCGCCACCCTCAATAACATCCTGAAGTATTTCCAATACAGGTTTTTTCGCCAGGTGAGAACTTATGATAACGTACAACTTTACATCCGAGAAGTTTTTAAAAAATCTGTGTTTCCTTGTTTCTGCCATGAGTCATCTGTTCGCCGATAAATGTATTGACACTCATTCAATGTTTGATATAATTTTGCTATCTAGGTGTTTTCCTGCCTCTATAGTATTACTGTGTAAAAACTTCTTTTCCCCATTTCCATGAGGACAAGCTTTGGTAAGATTATTTGCAAACCTCTTCAGCCCCTTTTTAAGAGGGATTTGGTTGCAGCTTCGCCCGGCCAGGTGTTATTCAGCAAACCTATTATGAATCCTCAAATCACAAAAGGTCAATAAAAATATACGGCATACATCGTATTCTGCATAATAAAATAAATTGGAGATAGGTCACAGAAAAATGTCCTACGCAAAAGAATATTGTGGGTTATTTGGAATCTATGGATGCGAAGACGCTGCAGAGAGGGTATATTATGGTTTGTATTCCTTGCAACATCGCGGAGAAGAGAGTGCTGGCATTGCTTCAACGGATGGTAAAGACATCCTCTGTTACAAAGGAATGGGGCTCGTAAGCGACGCCATAAAGCCACCCATGCTCAAATCCTTAAAAAACCCTGTTGCTATAGGACATGTTCGGTATTCTACCATTGGTT
>JAUQXU010000508.1 GCA_030837935.1 Candidatus Brocadia sp. | reverse complement strand
CCTGGGGAAAGACATCTTTAACAAGGTATTTATTATTAGAAATGCGGGTAATCAGGTAGCTATTAATAGAGGTTCTATCGAATATTCGCTCTTTGTTCTTAATACCCCTGTCATGCTTGTGCTGGGACATACCGATTGTGGTGCAGTAAAATTTGCCACTCATGCCTGTATAACACAGTCTAAGGAAATTATTAATTTGGCAAAGTCTTTTGATAAACTCATGAAGACAGATTATTCATCGCTCAGTCGCGAGATAAAGTCTGAAATGCTTCCGTTGGCTATTCCCATTGAACGAGGGATACCCGATTTAGGAAAGATCCAAAATGAGATGAAGGAGCTTGCCTATCTGAGTCAAACCAATGTGGACTATCAGATAGAAAAGGCATTGAAATATTATGGTGATAGGGTAAAGGAAAACAAATTAACCATTATTGGTGGGGTTTATGACTTTGTCGGTGCATATTCAAAACAGCTAGGGAGGGTCTTGATTACTAATATTAATGGTATCATTAACCCTATAGATATCCAGGATAGTGCGAGAAAGATTATTAAAAGGATGCCTAATTGCGATGAAACAAGTGAGGGATATAAGATTGTTAGTAAACTAATTGATGAAAAGGTAACTCGTATAACGGTATAGAACTTTATGAATACCAGTGACGCGACACATGGGAATCATGTGAGTATAACTTTTGCTGAGAGCGAATGTTCTGATGGGATGTGCTGTTTTACTTGTGTTATCCCACCAAAGAATGAGCATCTCGGTTTTTTTAAGTCTCTGTGGAAAAAGGGGACAGGTTATCCCCACGTTAAATTACTGGTGACGAGCGAGGGATATAAAAACGAATTATATGATTCGTGCAAGTTTCTGGATTTCACAATCTTCAGCGACACTACCGATGCTCATCTCAAAATGGACTTGCGCTGTAGTGTTTATAAATCTCGCCCCATGCAATGCAGGGGTTATCCTGATGAGGCTGGAGAATCGCTGTATCAGAGAATCTCCGGTCCGTGTATATTTAATGAATATGCTGCTTCCGGTGCCTATAAGAAACTTGTATACAAAAGAGAGTGGCAGGCCTTTTATGCAATTCGGGATGATATAAAGGCGCTCGGGCATATATGTGCAGACGATGATACGTCCCTTGTGAGAGAAAAAATATTAAAAACAAAGGATGTTCACCTCGCAACGCTATCTATAAATGGAGAAGAATTTGACTATATTTTGATTCCCATACGTAAAAAAACGCAGAATATCCTGTATTTGTCAAAAAAGCATCAACCCATTAGCACGATCAGACAGGCGTATCATAAATGGCAGGAAAAGATACAAAGAAATCTTCAAAATCATTATGGACATGATTGGGAAATAAGGCTTAAAAATGAAATAGAAATGGAGGAAAATGATGCTTGTAAAAGATGTGATGAAGACACAGCTGGTAACCTTGAATGCTGATTCAAAGCTTGGCTTTGCAAACGATATCATGTATTTGGGAAGGATACGGCATTTACCTGTTGTAAAAGGAGAAGATATTGTTGGCATCTTGACACAAAGAGATCTCTACCGCTCCTCATTAACCTCCATTCTCACGAACTGGAAGGAAAATAAGGAGTTTCTGGATTCTATTAAGGTTTCAGAAGTAATGACGAAAAATGTGGTTACCGTTGCCCCTGATGCAAAAATTGAAGAGGCTGCTCAAATTATGATTGATAAGAAGGTAGGGGCGTTGCCGGTCGTAAGAGACAAGAATAAGTTGGTCGGTTTGATTACCGAGACGGATGTATTGCAATTTTTTGTGGATGAGAGCAAAAAGAGGAAGTGAGATTTTCTATACAAAGGAGTGTTCCATGTGTGATGTTGGTGGGCATATAAGCAGTGACATGATTACGTGGCAATGCGCTTGTTGTGGTGCAGCAATAAGGGATTCAGACAATACCACTGAAGGCCTTTGTGATCTCGGAATTTGTTTGTCCTGCCGCAATACGCCGGAAGACTGGATGGAATTTGTTAGAGAAGAATGGGAAGAAGGTATCTGTATGGATTGTCTGTCACCATGTGCTCTCAAACGATGATGTTTATTATTAATAAATATGGGGTGTTTTCTGGTGATTTTGCCAGCGACGGACAATGATTTCAAGGAGAATGTTCATACGGAGTGTCTTTGGGGCAGGAATCGGGGTTCTGCTTACTGGAACTTATAGCCGATTTCTCGAACCGCGCTGGGTTGAATTAAAACACATTACTATAAAGATCAACGAATTGCCGCACCGGTTTGAGGGGATGACTATTGCCCAATTGTCGGATATTCACCATTGTCAATATGTTCCCAGGGAATTTGTGAGGAGGTGCGTTCGGGAGGTAAATGCATTATCTCCGGATATTATTGTGCTGACGGGGGACTATGTTTATGACCCGTATTCTTATAGTGCATCCACATTTCTTTTACCGGTAGCGGATGAATTGGCAGAACTAAAGGCGAAGGAAGGGGTCTTTGCCGTATTGGGGAATCACGATAATAAAGACCGTACTTCCGGGGCGTTATCTAAAAGTGGTATCCATGTTTTAATTAACGAGCATATTGTGCTTTATAGGAAAAAGGAATATCTTTTCATTGCAGGAGTAGATGATTTATGGCGAGGGAAGATGGATTTACGGAGAACCCTGAAAGGTACCGATGATAAACCTAAAATTTTATTGGCCCACAATCCGGATGCAATTATGACGATAAAGACTACAGGCGTTGATTTTGTGATGGCGGGTCATACCCATGGTGGGCAGGTAAGTTTGCCTCTTTATGGTCCCCCTGTTGTATACTCAAAGTTTGGCGCTCGTTATGCAGCTGGGCTCTTTCGTGAAGAAAGAACGATGATGTATGTAAATAAAGGTATCGGGATTTCCGGTTTCCCTGTGAGATTTTGTGCACGACCAGAAATTACGTTATTTACTTTAAGAAACAAAAGAACGGAAGAAGTGGTAGGTCGGATATAATGGAGTTAAAATCCAGTCGCCAATATGCATAGCTGTTCGCATCCCAGGGTGACAATATGGAAGGAATCTATGATTATGAAAAGCTATTTTAGAATCTTTACCTGTTTTGCGGTTGTGTTATGTATAACTGATATCAGCGTAGATACAATATTTGCGTTCTCCAGTGGACCTCCAAACGGCCGTACCGGTTCTCCAGCCGATAATTTCTTAACATGTCGCGATGGATGTCATAATACCTTTGAACTCAATGCAGGGACGGCAAACTTTTCTATTTCTGCACCGGAAAATTATACACGTGGTGAAACACTAGATATTGCCGTTTTTTTCAATAATTCCGATACCGCCAAACATGGCTTTGAACTTTCAGCCTTAGATGCTGACGATAAACACGTTGGTACGTTCAGCAGTGTTGATAGTAAGACTAAAACTGATGACGGAGAAGGGAATTACATAAAACACACCTCAACCGGGAGTAGTCAGTCTGGAAATGCTTCTTGGAATGTAAAATGGACTGCACCTGCTCGTGAAGTTCCCAACCCAATTACTTTCTATGCCGCGGGAAACGAGGCGAACGGAAACTTTACAAATAAAGGTGATTATATTTATACAACTACTGCGCAAATTAATATCGTTACTCCCACACCCATACCCACACCCACAGAATGTGAAACTGAGTCAATGTCAGCCTCTCCGGGTACCCTGGAACTCAACAGAG
>JAUQXU010000045.1 GCA_030837935.1 Candidatus Brocadia sp. | reverse complement strand
CATCGGATGAATTTATTCTAAGGATGGAGGTTGTAGATACGGCAACTACTCTTACGAATACATTTGAACATGCCTTTCAGGGTGAAGAAAATTTAAGAATCGTGGCAAATGATGTCGCAGTGAAAATCAGGGAAAAAATTGCTGCTAAGCGAAAATTGTAAAAATCGCTCAATAAGAAAAAAAGATGAAGGCGGTTTTATGAATAAAAAAATCAAACATAATGCCTTAATGTTGTTACTGGGATTGCCTTTTATAAGCAGTGCTGTAGTTTTCCAAATCAATGCAGACGACAGGGGAGATTATTTCAAATCAGCCTCACCGTATGGAGATGCAACACAATCAGTATCCCCTTCCTCTCAGCATGAAGGGGAAAAGAAGGGAGAGAACAGATGTCTTCATGCCTCACAAAATACAGGAAATGACACGGTTCCGCCTGTAGTACACACGGATTTAAAACCCGCTATCGTCAATGACCGGCATCTTTTCTTTAGTATAGAATCTTACGATAATGGCGGTGTGGCCAGCCTCTCCGTAAATCAACAACCCTTAAAAATCCACCCTGGAAAGCGCGTATTCTTCAATCATTTGTTAACACTGAATGAAGGGGAAAATATGATAACCATAAAGGCCGTTGATACCCGGGGAAATGAAACACAGCTTTGGCCGGTAAAAATAACAAAAAAGACATTTGACCTTCTTGAGACGGATAACCTGTATACCGTCGCACTGCTTCCGTTAAGGGTATTGGCAAAGCAATATATATCCGCAGAAGCCTTGTATTCCTTGTTGCTCAAGGCATTTGATGAAGAACCGAAGAGATTTAATTTTGTTGAACGGGATCGGGCAAAACTTGAGAAAATTCTCCATGAGCAAAAAATCAGCAACACTGAACTTGCATCTCCGGAAACGGCCATAAAGATCGGGAAAATCCGTGCGGCAGAGGGTGTGTTCTTTGGTTCCGCGGAAGAGAATGACACGGGAATTATAATAACATTGCGGCTTGTTGACACCGAAACAACGCAGATACTTGCAAGCGCCAGCGTGTATGACGAAGATAAAAGTTTGAAGAATCTTGAATGGCTTCTCTATGGTCTGTCACTGAAGATGAAACGACAATTTCCCATGGTACGGGGAAATATTACCTGTGTTTCAAGAAACGGATTCTTTTTCAATGCAGGCGCTGCCAGTGGAATAAGAATGGGTATGAAGTTATTGCTATTCCGGGAGATTAAGGAAGGAGGTTTTGTTTTGAAGGAACCACGTGATGCAGTTGCCAGGGTAATACGGGTGCGTCCCACAACTGGTTTTGCCAGAATAAGTAGAAAAGGTGCTTCAAAGATAGAAAAGAGAGATATTGTCATGACAAAATAATTATTCAAAATTACGTGATTTATTCGTGGAAACAAAAAACGAGATTCATAATTCATAATCTCTGTATGGTGACGATGTCGCTGTGAGAGTCAAAAATTATCGCAGAGTAAGCAATTGCGAAAATGTTCTATAAAAAATTCAAAATCACCCTTTTTTTATCCTTGTTTGTACTCTCTTTCATAAGCTGCTCTACCGTCTCACACATTGGTACGGATAACTGGCGGGATTATTTTGAGCCGGGGCACACAAAAGAGGAGATTGCCAGGGATTTTAATCTTTACAGAGGCAAATGGTGGAACTATTACATCCGTGGCCGTTGGTTTGCCGAGGATGGATACTATGATGAGGCTGTCCGGGACTTTAAAAAGTCTATCAGCTTGCGAAGCAAAGACCAGCGTTCCGCCAGGAGCTACGGGCTTCATTTCTGGGAATACTTTGTCCACCGTGAACTGGGGATCGTTTATTACAGCCAGGACAAATACGAAGATGCCAAAAAGGAACTTGAAATATCTCTTTCCACTGCTGATTCCGCCAGGGCCAAGTTTTATCTGAATAAATGCAATGAGGCTATCATAAAAATGACGAAAGCAGACCTGAAACCTCCGGAGATTAAGGTTACTTCACATGCAAATGGTGAGGTTGTCAATACGCCGGTGACAAAACTAAAAGGGGTTGCTACCGGTGATTCTTACGTAGACGGCATGAAAATTCAGGGGAAAAGACTATTCATAGAACTTGCCGAGAAGGAGCTTCCTTTTGAAGAAGGTATTTCTTTGCATACAGGCGAGAATATTATCAGCCTGGAGGCAACAGACTTTTCAGACAAGAGTATTCGGCAAGATTTCAAGCTTACCCTGGACTTGCGCCCGCCGGTTCTCTATCTGGATGATATTCAATTACACAAAAGAGACGGCAAGGATATCGTTACTGTTACCGGTACTATTGAGGATGATTACGGCGTAAAACATCTGTATATCAACAACACCGAGATACCCATTACTCCAGATACGGAGATCGATTTCAAGCAGGATATTGCTTTAACAGATGGTCATAAAATCTCATTGAAAGCAATCGATGTCGCAGGAAATGAAACAAAGGGCGAAGAACAGGTAGAAAAAAAGGCCTCATCGTTATGGCCAGGAGACATACTGAATCATAGAAAATATGCCAGCCTTACAAACACACCAACCATGATTGCATCCAGTAAAATGGATGGGCACACAGTTGCGAAATTGTTAGCCTCTCATGAGGTAACTGCGGCACAACTACCTTCTACGGCCTCTTCCCCCCATCCCATGGAAGATACGGATAAGGGAAAAGGCCCATTCGCTTCACAAGGTATGGCTGCGGACAATATTCCTCCTGTAGTCCATACTGATTTAAAACCCGCCGTTGTCCATGACGCAAACCTCTTCTTCAGCGTGCATGCACACGATGATAGCGGCGTTGCCAGGTTCTTCGTGAATCAGCAACCTTTAGACATCCGTCCTGCGAGGCACGTTTTCTTTAATCATTTGTTAGCTCTCAATGAAGGAGAAAATACCGTAATTGTAAAGGCTGTTGATACTCAGGGAAATGAGATGCAACTTTCACCGGTAAAAATTGCCAAAAAGACCTTTTATCTTCTCGAAACGGATGCACGATATACCGTCGCATTGCTTCCGTTAAGAACATTTGTAGAAAATGGAATTCTTTCAGAAACCCTCTATTCCATGTTACTCAGGTCATTTGATGAAGAGCCAAAGAGATTTAACTTTGTGGAGCGGGATCGGGCAAAACTGGAGGAAATTCTTCGTGAACAGAAAATCACCAGCACCGAACTTACATCTCCGGACACGGCTATAAAGGTCGGGAAGATCCGGTCGGCAGAGGGTATGCTTTTTGGCTCTGTGGAAGAAGATTCCAAAGGCATTAACGTCACATTGCGGCTTGTCGATACAGAAACGACACAGGTACTTGCCCACGCAGATGTATACGATGAGGATAAAAGTGCGGAAAATCTCGAATGGCTTATGCATGGTTTGTCACTCAAGATGAAACGACAATTTCCCATGATACAGGGGGGCATTATCCGTGTTTCAGGGAATGGATTTCATATCGATACCGGCGCAATCAGTGGTCTTAAATTAGGCATGAAATTACTCTTATTCCGGGAAACAAAGGAAGGTGATTTTGTGCTCAAAGAACCCCTGGATACCATTGCCAGGATAGTGCTGGTACAGCCTGAAACCTCGTTTGCCAAAATAAGTAAAAAAGGTACCGGGAAGATAAAAAAGAAAGACCTTGTTATTACAAAATAAAACAACACAGAGATCAAAGGCCAAAAATACAAAAAATAACTTGATTGTATAGGATTTT
>JAUQXU010000507.1 GCA_030837935.1 Candidatus Brocadia sp. | reverse complement strand
TTATGCACAGAATGAATGGGTTGAACTCAATCACTACCAGGAGATGCAGACTGATGAAATATTGAATTACTGGGTAACCCTCAATAGGCAAATCGTGCATGTAGTGTCAAACATCCCTGAAGCTAAGCTCGGCATAGTTTGCAATTTAGGCAATGCGGCTTTCCGTGAGGGTGAAATTGAAAAGGATCTTTTGTGGCTGATAGAAGACTATCTGGTTCATATGGAGTATCACTTACGGCAGATAATCGATGAAGATTGGCTGAGAGGAGATTATTTAACTAAATAAGTTTTTTCATTTCTTAGTTTTAAGATTTCCCGAAAATAAAAGAATTGTGCCCGACAGCATTATTAATGAAAGTATAAAAAGCAGGTATGCAGAATCTGTAACAGGAGAAATGCCAAACCATGTCACAAGAGCGGGATAGAATAAGATTAATTCATTGAATATGAGTCCCGCAATAAACAACAGTGTACCGGTTTTAACCAAAATACTATTCACATTTATCAATCCCTTGCCGCCGTACCAGCCCAATAATCCTATAGTTACAACTCCCAGCATAACTAAGTGTATGAACCCAATGGCAACATCACGGTTAATGTATGCAACAGAACCAACTGCAGGCAGGACAGAGAGGAACTGGAAGATCACCTTAAGCAGAAGCGCGAAAAAGCAAAGCCTGAAAAGTAATTGCGCAAGACGCGGCAATTCAAAAAACACTTTAGCCTCATTTTGAAAAAGCAATATGTACAAGAATCTAAGCCCGAATAGCTGAGCAGAAGCAGATAAGAATGCAATTACCCAAATAAAGACGGGAATCTTGAATCCAAGCAGAGAAAGTGCATATGTACCAATTGTTGAATAGAATAATGTGTTGAATGCATTGGCGGAGTGTTTTGGATTGAAAACCGCTCCCCTTCTATGAAAGAATCCGAGCCACAGGCCTATCAAACTGAAAATGAACCAGCCGTTGTACTGGAAGTGAAGATAGAAGTAAATGACCTGGCTGTAGAGATCAGTTCCGGCGAGCCCTTTCATTATCACAGTTACCAGCGCCCACGGACCAAGAGATGAAAGAAATAGGAAAAACAATCCCGCAGTAATGAATTTCAGCGGCAGGCTGTTTTGATCAAGTTTCTTTGTATCATACAGAAAGAACATTATGAACGCATATGTACAGAAAATGTGCATCGTCGAAAAAGCTATTGAAAACGATGCATACCCTTGCCATGCGAAAGTTAAGAGCATTCCGATAATTGAAATCTGTGTTAGCCAAAACAGCAGGTTGTACTTTGTTGAGCCAATTTTATCAGGCAGGTAAAAATATAGTATCGCAAGGAATAGAGCATTGTAGATCCATCCAAGCAGTGCAGTGTGGGAGTGCGAGTGCAGGATGTTTTCATAGATAAATACGTCGAGTGGGTACACGAACAACAGCCTCAAATAAGTGCCAACAAGTGCGACTATCACAAGATAAAAAAGGCTAAGCGATATTTTGAATTTCAGAGTTTTAATATGGCTATTTAATCATGACTTTCA
>JAUQXU010000044.1 GCA_030837935.1 Candidatus Brocadia sp. | reverse complement strand
GAAAAGCACAGATCTATGGACAAAGATATTGCAGATGAAAGCCGAGACACCATGCTAAGTACCCCGGGTTTATCTGATGAAAAGGAATCAACCGTGCACGAAATCGCATCAGAAGAAGAGGAACCTTCATCTGAAAATAAGCTCAAAATATTGGAAGAAATGAAGCAAGAAGGCTTAATTACTGAAGAAGATTATGAAAACAAGAAAAAAGAACTTGCCGTCGCAACCGGAGAAGAATCAATATCAAAGATATCTAAAAGCAACACCATAGATGAACGAATAACAGAACTTAAAGAACTCTATGATCAGCAACTCATTACAGAATACGATTATAAAAATAAGCTAGAAGAGCTCACTGCCGCACAAACGAAGAATCTTTCTTCAAATATTTCTTCCGATGAGGAGAAAGAGGTTTCATTGATCTCCGGCAGTATAGTAGAAGATGAACGGGTTAAAGAACTTAAGGAGCTATATGACCAGGGCTTCGTCACAGAAGACGATTATCAATATAAACTGAAGGAACTTATCGGTGCGGAAACAAAGAACCATTCTCCAGACATTTCTGCAGAAAAAGGCGCAGAAAATGAGAAGTTGTTAGAACTCAATGAATTAAAGGAAGAAGGGCTTATCACCGACGAGGATTACGAGTCTAAAAGGGCACAACTTCAGGGCCATTAAGCCACACACTACACACCTCAGACACATTTGCATCAAGTGTAACTCTATAATTTCCTCGTTGCCTCTTATCAATCAAAAGTTGCGGCAATAGTATTTTCACCAAATTAATTCTGGCACGTATTTCGCTAACTTTCGTGGTAAAGCAAATTGCATTGATATATACTTTTCCCTTGATATTTCCGAGTAAATGAACTATATATATCCTCAAAAATATCCATTGGAAAGCGGCAGATAGCAGTGTAGAACATTAAACGTTTTGGAATGATTTGTTGTTCGCATAATGTAATAAAAGTGGAAAGTATTATGGCAATATGGCTGAAATTGAGCAGTATTTGACATTGAATAAAGACATTCTAAAGCTTTTTGATATATCAAGTAATCGATTAAAAATCTTTATCTGATTGTTAGTAATTCTCATCTTAGCATATAGTAAAATCGTGATGTTTTAGTTTCCTACAACATTATAAGGGAAAAGGAGGGCGACCAAATGTCAGTAAGAAGGTTTTTGAGGTTGTACGTAGTTATGAGCATTGTCCTTTTGATCCCATTGATTGGGATTGTGCGATCCAGTTATGGGACAGAAGTGTTAGAGGATCGACCGGTTGACTATACATTGCCAGCAATTCATGAGAATCAAAACGATTGGAACGAATGGATAACTGAAGATCGCTCGTCCAATGTAAATTATGAAAACCATAGAATTCTCCTTGCCAGCAACAATGTGGAGTCCCATACACCAGGTAAAGCGGTATCTGCTTCTGAAAAATCTGAGGCTCCTGGTGGGTTATCCTCAGCTATGGAGGATTTTCTTGAATTAGCCAAATACGGCAAGGCCATTCATGTTATGGCTATGTTGATGGTTGGTTTCGGATTCTTAATGGTCTTTGTTAAACGATACGGTTATGGCGCTGTTACTGCTACCTATATTGCGGTAAGTATTGTCATTCCTTACTATATGTTTCTTAAGAAAATGCATATTTTCGGAGAGCCGGCTGAATTAACCATGGACCGGTTGATTCTTTCAGAATTTTGTGCAGCAAGTATACTGATTGCGACAGGGGCTTTCTTGGGTAGATTAAAGATGTCTCAATATATTATCATGGCTTTGGTATTTGTCCCCTCCTATATGTTGAACGAATGGATTATGTTAGAGAATGGTATGGGCCTTATCCCAAAGGGGCAATTAATTGATACGGGTGGTTCTATTGTAATTCACCAATTTGGTGCCTACTTTGGATTGGGTGTTATTGTCAGAATGACCACAAGCGAGGATTTTAACAAAAAAATTGAATCCGATAAGATCAGTAATCAATTTTCCATGCTGGGGAGTATGATTCTGTGGATCTTCTGGCCGTCCTTCTGCGCTGCTCCGGCAGAAATATCAAAGATGCCTCTGGCTGCTGTAAATACAGTTCTTTCACTCTGCGGCGCAACAGTAGCTACTTACATCGCTAGCACTATGATTCGGAAGAAGATAGCTATCGAGGATATGGCCAATGCAGCTCTTGCCGGTGGTGTGGCAATTGGTTCTTCTTGTGCTCATACAACTCCAAAGGCGTCTCTGGCTTTGGGGTTCGTTGCCGGCATTTTAAGTGTTATTGGTTTTGCTATCATTCAGCCGCGTGTTCAAAAAGCTTTAAAAGGAATCGATACCTGCGGTGTCCATAATCTTCATGGGATGCCTGGCATGCTCGGTGGTCTTGCAGCTATCTTTATTGCACAGAATGTTGTTCCCGGATTACAAATAAAAGGTGTGTTTGTTACCTTTATTATTGCATGGATTACCGGACTTGCTGCAGGAACAATCGTATCCCTTTTCGGTTATAGAAAACAGTCTTATGAAGATAATGTAGAATTTATTGTCGAAGAGGAACATCATTAAAATTCTTTTTTAAGAAGATTTTGTACATAGAAACCTCCTGTATTTTAAGAATACAGGAGGTTTTTATTTTTTTAAATCCACACGTTTTGGGTTGATTCTCTTGCTATATTCTGATAAAAATGGACAAGTTGTTTAGATGATCGAATTGTACGATATTTTATTCAAAGGATAGGGAGTGGTAAGTTTTTTATGGTCTTTCTTTTTTATTGCGATCGCAGAGATGGGCGATAAAACCCAGTTAGTGGCTCTTTCTTTCGCCACAAAATATAAACCGATAAAAGTATTGCTCGGTATTTTTATTGGAACGGCTCTGATTCATTTTTTGTCAGTAATAATCGGAGAGAAGGTGAGCGCATTAATTCCCACACACTATCTAAAGACTTTAATTGGGCTTTCCTTTATTGGCTTTGGTATCTGGACTTTAAAAGGCGATACTTGTGGTGAGAAAGAAAAAAAATGGAACAAATTAGGTCCAATAGCAACAGTTGCTATCGCTTTCTTTTTAGCGGAAATTGGTGACAAAACCCAATTAGCGACAATCTCACTTGCCGCTCAATACAGGTCATTCATGGGAGTATGGTTGGGTTCGACTTTTGGGATGGTTGCAGCAGATGGGGTTGCAATAATTGCTGGTATTATTGCTGGTAAAAAACTTCCTGATACATTAATAAAGTACATCTCAGCAACTATATTCATTCTTTTTGGAGTTATAATCATTATTGAGGTTATTAGATAAATGAACGAAAACCGTTCGATAAATCACGCGCAGCGTGTTGGGAAGGTAGCAAACCTGATAATATTTCTGGGTATTTTAGGTATCATCCTAAGTATACTTGCACTAACCATGAGTAAAGGGCTTGCTCAGCGCGGGTACGGAGTTAGCTATATTCTCATAGGATTGTTTACGATAGTGCTTGGATACGGCATTCGCTATCGCTATAAATACTGTCTGTACGTTGCAATAGTGTTGTTTGTAACTCTTTCGGCTAATTTCTTTTTCAGATTATTTCTGCATCACACGATGTATCTTACTATACGACTTGCTTTATGCAGCTGGGTATCTTTACGTCTCTTCAAGTCTGTTTATTCCATGCAATTACTCATTACAACAAATACCTTTCCAGATAAGAGCAATCGTTTTAGAGAACTCTCATTGAAACAAAAACGCTTATGACAATCCTGGACAAAATTTACCGGCACAAATTATATGAGATTGCCGAAAATAAAAAACGTATTCCTCTTGAGGTATTGAAGAAGGGTATTCAAAAAGGGCACGATGCAAAAACTTTTAGCCGTGCTCTCAAATGTGATACAAATATTAGCATTATTGCCGAGATCAAGAAGGCTTCCCCATCTCTTGGGGTTATCAAAGAAGATTTTAATCCGATTGAAATTGCCCGTCTTTATAAGGCAGGAGGTGCTGCGGCTATCTCTGTCCTTACCGATGAAAAATTCTTCCAGGGCAATTTAAAGTACTTGATGGATGTTAAAAAGTCAGTAAACTTGCCTATTCTGAGAAAGGACTTCATCGTTGACGCTTACCAAATTTACGAGGCACGATTTGCCGGAGCTGATGCAATACTGCTCATAGCAGCACTTCTTTCCAAAGATGAAATCCAGTGTTTTTTAGATCTGGCACTGGAAATGGAAATGGATTGCTTGGTTGAAGTACATGCGGAAGCGGAATTGCAAAAAGTTTTACAAACAAGTGCCACTATTATTGGCATAAACAATCGCGATCTTGCAACATTTAAGATCGACTTGGAAACCACTGGCCGGCTAATGTCCATGATTCCTGATGAGAAAATTGTTGTAAGCGAAAGTGGTATAAAATCGCGTGCAGAAATAGTAAAATTATTCAAGATGGGAATAAGCGCTATTCTGGTCGGTGAAACCTTAATGAAAAGCAACGATATACCAACTAAGCTCCACGAACTCTTAGGAATACCGTAATTATTTTAACTGGGCATCTAGCGCGGCCTTTAATTCCTTTTTCGATTTTACTCCCACCATCTTATTCACGGCCTGCCCATTATTAAATAGGATAATTGTAGGTATTGCTGTGATACCGAACTTAGCAGGGGTGTTATTATGTTCTTCCGTATCGAGCTTTCCCACCTTAATCTTGCCTTTGTATTCCTTTGCTAATTCATCTATCACAGGGGCAAGCTGTCTGCATGGGCCACACCATGCTGCCCAAAAATCTACCAACACAGGGGTGTTTGATTTTAACACCTCTCCATCAAAATTCCCATCTGTAATAACGATGACGTCTTCAGACATTATCCTTCTCCTTCTTCATATTTTGTTTGATAATTAGCACTCACAAAAAGATTACAGTGACATTCTCCGTCACGCTCAATCTCTTCACCATGATAAACACATGGACAAATGATATTCTTGTCTTTTTCCTTATCACCGGTAACCAAACGACACGGACAGTATGCATACCCGAATTTGACCTTGCGCATCACCAACCCCTTAACTACTCTATCTATAATTTTCTTATCGGGATTTAGCTTGTAAGAGCTGTGAGCTACGTATTCATTAAGCATCTTACGGATTTTTATTTCTTCCTGTTCTTTGTTATCATCCATAGGTATCCATCCACGGTATCAAGTTTTTGAAATTTCAATACAGAACTATAACAATATGTGCAATAAATAAAAATGATAAAAAAAGAATAATATCCCAAAAATACCTGCGAATGAAGAAGTTTCGTCTCTGCAAATTCGTTAATAACGGAAAGAATGGTCGCGCGTGAGGGTTTGTAACCAATGTAAAAACGCCTATAACCCGATATTGCAGTGATTGAGTCTCTGCTGCTGTAAACGAAGGTCTTGTGTTTACGTCAAATATGTTGTGCAATGAGTTGTGCTTTTTTTTTATTGCATGTGCATAAATTTTCATAATTTAATATTTATACACTATTTTACTAGCTTGTTCAATTTATTTATGCGCAGTCTATAAGCAATTAATCCCGAATCCAAGATAAGGTGTTTTCGGCATCTTGTAAATATTGCACAATAATTAGATAAGACTTTAATAGACAAGGTTTTATGATATACTATCAAGAAAGACAGATGTATCCGTGAAACCTTTTATTTGAGGGTCATATCCGTGAATATCGATAAAAAAGTTGCATTATTTTTACCACTTTATTATCGCTTTGAAAATCTATCTTTGGTTTTGGGTTAAATACTATTTCCACTTACAGAGAATGAAAAAAATAATTTTGCGAATGAGCAAAAACAAAACATGTGCACCCTGATGCACGTGAACAAGGAAAGGACTTGAATGAGACCCGAATATCCTTTGCTTTAAATTCCTTCCACAATTGTACACTTTGGCCGTAGCCAATGTACTGCCAGCAATAAAATAGCCTAACACTCGGAAAATGGTGGTATCGAGTGACATGTACCGCACACCTCTTTTGATAGTCAACACTCGCCCTACAATCTCTTTATTGCTTATAGGTGGATCAAAGTGAAGGACATTATCTCCTTTGGTGATAAATATAGGTCCGAAATTACCTTCATATTTATGCAACACCCGATGGGCGATAAGTTTGCTTTTAAACCGAAAGACAACGATATCACCAAGTCTCACACCTGTGCAACCGTGCTCTACCAACACAATATCTCCGCTCCGGATAAGTGGAAGCATGCTACAACCGGTGATGGGAATAAAGTGCTGTTCCTCTTTCTGCCCCCAGACATTGAGCACTGCCTCCAAAATAGGGTCATACAATGGCCGCCGGTCGGCATTAATGATATCTATCGGTTCATCTATTTCAGCCATTTTTTTAATATTTTTCATTACTTTTCGTATTTTAATCTGTTTTTTGTTTGAGTCTATGACACACACCACGTTATTCTTTTTAATGATATTTCGTGTCTTGCCCTTATGAACTCATATTCCGATTCTTTATTGTTTTCTGACCAAGTCGCATATCAAATCGGCCATTTCATGAAGAGGACCGACAAATAGTTGATAACAGTTCGCATGACCCACTATAGCAGATAATTCCATAAACAATCTCGAAGAGCTGCCTCCGAATTCATCCAGTAGTAATTCTGACTTATATCCACCTTGAAATCGTCTCAATAGTTCCATCACGACCTGACTTTTCGGTGTTATTTTAAGCCTGGCAGGTATTTTAAATGTGGGTTGTCCTTTTACACTTTTGGTTGCTTCCAAAACTAATATCTGGTATTCCCTGCACAATGATTCTATTTGGCAAAGCACAGATGTCGTCCGATTAGCACGAAGCTTGAGCAGAGGATAACCACAATCAATATCTGTCCGAAAATCGATTATGCCCTCAATTTGACTGACTGCTTTGAGAAAGGTATCATTCAACCGATCAACGTATACACATAACTCCTGCCTGGAATTATCCTGTTTCACTTCTGCCGACGAGGAAGGATCTTGTAAAATAACAATGTGATCAATAGGGACTACTTCTCCCATGCTTTGTGGTTGTATCTCCTCTATATCCAAGAGTAACTTTCCTAACCATGACTTAGCCCCAGTAGCAGCCTCTGGAAAGCCAGCAAGTTCCAATGTGCCTCTGCGGACTCTGAGACTTCTGGGAAATGGATATACTTGACGATCAGCCCGCCCAAAAGCTGCCATTTCATCAGAAAGGAACTTAAATCCCCGTCTTACAAGTTCCAAAACAAGAGTCGTCTTACCGTGCATAGCATCAGCAGCTAAAATAACACCTTTACCACCTTTTGAAACAACTCCAGCGTGAATCAATAAATGGCTACGTATTCTGGTTATAATAGCAATAATAATGCTTTCATAAGCATACCCTTCCGTCAATTTGGTATCACTCAGGGGCAGTATCTCGCCATCGAGAATCAAGATCGGTATTTCCCCCGGGTTATCTGGTTTCGTTATCAGAACGAATTCTACTGGAGTGAGAACTGTCGATGTCGATCCGTCTGTATGGAATCTACGATACATGCTGGCAAAGAGATTAATAAAAGTACTTGAATCAGATTTAATGGTTACTGTCAAATCAAAAAAGCGCAAATTCAATTTATGAGTAACCAATCTTTTTGAAAATAGTTCCACTGGCATATAAATCCCTTTTAATTTTCGAAGCGAAAAATCGAGATACGTTGTTTACATACTCGTGAAAATATATCAGAATTATTGTTTAATTCAGTATCTAGATCTAGAATCCGTATATTAGAAACTTTAAAGCATCGAACACTTTATATGCAAGTTTTTTTAATTTTAAAAATAAAAAACCATTAATCACCATAAGAGTATGCCAGTGTTGTTCATATAATCTTGTGGAAACCGATGTAACAAAACTATGTTTAGAGTGGACAAATGGATCTGTATGGATTACAGGGAAGAAAACACTTCTTAAATTGATTTTTTATATCCACTAATGGCAATCAATAGATTGCCACCTGTCAGGTTATTTTCCTATCATACCTTTTTGAGCAAAGACCTCCAGCGTTCGCTGGATGTCTCCGATTACATCGTGTTCGCAAGACAAAGAAAAACTCTCTCTGATCGCGCTCTCCATGTCCTCTACCGTATGCGTTCCATCGCAAAGTTCCCAGATGAGCTTTGCTGTGGGATTAAGAACATGGATTAACTTTTCCTTATCGCTGTACAGTAACGTCTCGCGTCCAATGTCCTGTATAAAGATACCTTCCTTGCGCACGGGCTTCGTTATGTTCACAAACTATTGCTCCATATATTACCACGGTTGATAATAATAAGACTTCAGCAAATAATAACATTTACCGGTTATCGAGTTTACTCAGCAAAGATGGGTGCGTTAGATAACCATCTAACATTTATTCCACAAGGTCATGCAGAGTAACCCCGCATGACCTTGTGTGAAAGTCTACGAGAAAGACACAAGCAAAATACTCTTACAACTGTGAATTGCGTTAGTATTAAGTATGTGTCCTGTCTCGCACACACCTCCAGAAGGCCTTACCTATTAGTGCTCATAGCCTACTACGTAACAAGTGTGTGCCGGACCCAATTCCTCAAGTATTTCTTCATCAGTGTAAGTAATCACATTTGGTACCTCGTATTCTGACAGTTTCTTGCTTTCCATTTTTCTTATCACCCCCTTTCAATTTAATATTGTTTAACTACGAATACATGCAATTTATCGGAATAATCTGGCAAAAATTAAGAATAAAAAGATTTTGCACATTTTGTCAGCCTTTAATTTCTCCTTTTTTCTATGAAAGGTTTGTAAATCATGCTCTTAAAAAATTCTTAAGAATGCCACTTGATTTAAAAAAATTCGAAATTCAAATAAAAAAGCCTTACTGCATAGATATCCATAACTAATATCTTCGGCAGTAAGGCTGTCATTTGTGTTGCTTTCCTATATATTACAATGACCCTTTTACTTTGCGTCCCCTGATCGCTCAGAGTTTGCCTTTGTCACGATACAAACATCAGAAATCTACTATAAATATTACAAAATAGCAAGAAAAATAACAAAGAAACTAACTATTGCTATATCTGCTTATATTTATTATACTTAGAAATAATCAAACCAACTTTATTTCGTAAAAGACATTGCAACCAGTTTTGGTTATCTCCGAGTCTATATTTCTTGCACAGTGAATGCAAAAACTTCTGCACCATTACCGGTTACACTTTGCTATGTACCGAATCCCATATCTGTTGATTTTTGATTATCCCTCGGTCTCTTACAAAATCACCAAAAAGCCCTATAATGTTGATCCTCTATCCCTCATCGTTTTATTTGCATCCGAACGTCGTCGCTAACCCATTCTTCTTCCCCTGTCATTTTCCTTATTTTCAAAGAGATTTAGTTGCAACTAAGCTGAGTTAGGAAATATTTTACAATTTGACAATACTTACTAACTATTATATTATCACACAACAGATAATACATGTACAAACAAACACTTTATTTATAGAAAGTTGCAAGAATATCTGTGATTATCTGCGTTTTATTAGCAAAAATTACCTAATATGAATAATTTTACAAAAACGAAGATCGTTTGTACTATTGGACCTGCAAGCAATTCTCCTGCAATCATTGAGGACTTGATAGGTGCGGGAATGAATGTAGCCAGATTAAACTTTTCTCACGGTACGTTATCGGAACATGAGGACAATATCAGAAATATACGTCGCATTTCTTCACGATTAGAAAAACCAGTCGCAATTATCCAGGACTTATCAGGTCCAAAAATTAGGATAGGAACATTAAATAAAGATTCGGTTATTTTAAAGGCTGGTGATCAATTTACTCTGACAAACACCGTTTTAGAAGGGAATGAACAGATAGCATCCGTTACCTATCCACTTTTACCCGATTACGTTTTTGCTGAAGACGCTATTTTACTTTGCGATGGAGAGATTGAATTAAAGGTCATTCGAAAGAATAACACCCATATTGTCTGTGAAGTCATTGTTGGTGGCGTATTGAGTGCCCGGAAGGGAATAAACATACCAACTAGAAGTCTGCCAATTCCTTCCCTTACAGAAAAAGACAAGAGCGATCTCGAATTCGGAATTAAGCATGATGTGGATTACGTGGCCATGTCTTTTGTAACGAATGCGGATGACATTTTACAACTCCGAGAGCTTATACATCAGAAAAATAAAGATATACCCGTTATCGCCAAGATTGAAAAACACGAAGCAATCGATTGTCTTGAGGCTATTATAAGCACTGCAGATGCAATTATGGTCGCCAGAGGAGATTTAGGGATAGAAATACCTTTAGAAAGGATTCCCCTTGTACAAAAGAAGATCATTCGTATTGCTAACAGTTATTGTAAACCGGTTATCACAGCTACACAAATGCTACAATCCATGGTTAATAATTATAGACCTACCCGTGCTGAAGTTACTGATGTTGCAAACGCTATTTTTGACGGGAGTGACGCAGTCATGCTCTCTGAAGAAACTGCCAAAGGTCGCTATCCCGTTGAATCTGTCCGTATGTTATCTAAAATTGCAAGAGAGGTTGAACTTGGATTAGTCAAAAAGGGTAATATTGAATCACTCTGCTCAAGTAGCATCAAAGTCACTATACCTGATGCGATAAGCAGTGCAACATGTCAGGTTGCTGATGATCTTAGTATAAAGACAATTATTACCTGCACTCAAACGGGAAGTACCGCGCGGTTTGTTTCCAAATATCGACCCAAACAACTCGTTCTTGCAGTCACCCCATCACTCAATACGTATAGAAGACTTGCGCTGGTGTGGGGTGTCATCCCAATGCTCACTGAGTCTATACAGAATACCGACGACATGATGAAAAAAAGCATCGAATCTGCTACAAAAGCCGGTTATATCAGCGAAGGTGAAACATTGGCAATTACTGGCGGTGTACCTGTATGGAAGCCGGGATCTACGAATCTCTTGCGGGTTTATTAAAATGGTTAAGACAGTAACACGTGAAGAAATGCGGGAATTAGACCGGAAGACAATTGAAGTATATGAAATCCCGGGAATTATTCTTATGGAAAACGCCGGACGAAATGTGGCTGAAGAAATTCTTAAGATGACAGACACTCAAACTAAGATAAAAGTGGCCGTTTTGTGTGGAAAGGGAAATAACGGTGGTGACGGATTTGTTGCTGCCCGGCATCTTCACAATTATGGCATTCCCGTGGGCGTCTTTCTCGTTGCAAAGATTTCTGATATTTTAAAGGATGCGGATACGGGCACAAATCTGAAAATACTTTTAAATATGAAAATAGATGTTAGGGAGATACTTCTTACTACTGAAATGAACAGTATCTTAATGGAGTTGCGTAGTTATGATATCATAGTCGATGCATTGTTTGGAACAGGACTTTCGGGGGAGGTTCGAGAACCGTTTAAAATGCTCATCGATGGTGTTAATAACCTAAACAGGCCCATTGTATCTGTAGATATACCTTCAGGTCTCGATTGCAACAATGGCAACATTTTGGGCACTGCTATGAAGGCGACAAAAACTGTTACTTTTGCAGTAGGTAAAAGAGGTTTTTATTTGGGAGACGGTCCGGTACACACGGGGAAGATTATAGTAACTGATATTTGTATCCCTAAGGAATTGATACCCTAATATCTACGTGTTTACTACATCTTCATCATGCATCCAATTTTATCGATACGCAATTCTTGCCAGCAACCTTACACCGTTCCATTAATTGCGCTATTCTTTTTAATAAACTATCCATGGTATCATTGGGATGTGCAATTGTAGCAGAGACGGAAGCAGTAACGCGAATAATATCAGTCCCCACGGAAAAACTTGATTGCTCAATAAGAACACGAATTTTATTTGCGATGGCATACAGATGATCTTCACAAACATTCATGGCAATGACCATAAACTCTTCACCTCCCCAGCGGCCTACCGTATCTGATGATCTCAAACTATTCAACAATGTCTTTGTCACCATCTTTAATACATTATCCCCAATATCACGGCCGTATCCGTCATTTATTTTTTCAAACCCATCGATGTCAACCAAAAAAATCCCATATGACCAGCCGAATCTATGCATCACACCAAACACAGACCGTAAGTTCATCTCCAACCCCCGCCTCTTCATTACCCCTGTGAGGGGATCAAGTAAGGCACACTTTTCAAGCTCTTCAATTTTATGAATAAATTCAACCTTCGAAGAATTATCGCATAGTTCCTCAATTGCACCAGTAACCAGTCCATCTGAATTTTTAATGGGTGAAGCGCGCACTAAAACAGGAATCCGATAACCATCCTTATGACGGGCATACACCTCCATGCTATGTGGGCGCCCATCAGCAATTGATTCAACAACAAGGCATCCATTCTTGCAGACGTCTCTACCCTGTGCATCCACATACATTAAAATATTGCCGTCACAACACTTTCCAACTGTGTCGAAGTTTGTATATCCCGTAAGAATCTCTGCGCCTTTATTCCAGTACGTAATAATCCTATCTTGATTAACTGCACATATTCCTCCCGATAAACTATCCAGCATACTTTTGTGTAAATTACTATCGATCATTACAGTTACTTCCCCCTTGAGTCAAGCCATCAAAAATCAATCACCTAAAAGTTTATCTCGATATTATCGGTCAAACGTGAAAACACTTAATGCCAAAAAACAACTGTGGAATACATAGATTTATTTTATCAGACAAAAATATCGTCAGATTGCGTCTCCGCATGATATGAACTCCGCACAAGTGGCCCTGATTCTATGTGATTAAATCCTATATTCTCCCCCGCTCTCCTTAAAATATCAAACTCCTCTGGTGTATAATAACGTCGGATCGGTAAGGCATTTTTCTTAGGGCTCAGATACTGTCCTATCGTCAGCATATCACAGCCTGCATTCCTTATATCTTTCATAACATTAATTATTTCATCCCATGATTCACCCAGTCCTAACATAACTCCTGATTTTGTTGTTAGAGAAGAATCTTTCTCACGTGTTTTTTTTAGTAGTCCTAAAGAACGTTCATAATTGGCCATGGGTCTTACCTGTGAATAAAGGCTAGGTACCGTTTCTATGTTGTGATTTAATATGTCCGGCCTGGCGTTGATTACTGTTTCTAATGCAACTGAATCTCCGCCGAAATCTGGTATCAAAACTTCTATTTTACAATTTTTGATGTGTTCACGAATACATTTGATTGTCTTTGCATAAACTAATGCACCACCATCGATCAGGTCATCTCTTGTTACAGAGGTTATTACAACATATCTTAATTCCATTATTTTAATGGCTTCAGCGACTCGATGGGGCTCCTCCTCATCTACCCCATAGGGGCTTCCCTTCTTCACAGCACAAAATCCACACTGTCTGGTACAAATATCACCAAGAATTAGAAATGTTGCGGCACGCCGCTCAAAGCAGTCACCTATATTAGGACAAATTGCCTCTTCACATACGGTATGAAGCCTCTTCTCACGCAAAATACCCTTTATTTCATTAAAATTTTTACCGGTAGGTAATTTTGTCCTTAGCCAGTGCGGATGCATAAATTTACTTTTGTAGGGGTGTATAAGAAAAATAATACTGAATATCACGTAAGAGACGAGAAAATATGCTGGTAATTTAATGTAATTCCGTGACGAATCTTTATGCCTTTTTTTAATTAGGCCTTCGGCGACTTTTACCCCCCTGTGTCCCCCCGTTTACGGGGGGGGGATTATGGGGGGTGTTTGAAATTCCTATACGTTAAAATATTACGCACTTCCCCTTCCAGCCCCTTTCGCCATTCTAAATATTTCCTGGGAAATGGTTTGTCTTTTTTCAACATGTTATACAAATAATTAATCCTTGACTCCACCATTAATTTAGCGAGTTCTGTATTATCATGTATGTACATATCTATTAATTTTAATATCGCATCTTTGTTTTCATAAAACCTTACTATTAATTCCACGATATGCGGCATATCGTGGATGACATTTCTACTAAAGAAATATATTATCGAATCAGTAAATGACAAAATGTCTTCGTTTTTATCAATAATAAGACACGCATTGTTATCTATCGCATGCAACTTATCGTCGCCGGTAAACAATACATTTCCCAGATGCCTATCGCTATTTCCAATTACGAAATCAAAGACCTTTAGCCGTTCAAAATCTTTCCTCTCTTTATCCGTAAATTTCTCTATCTGATAGCCATCTTTAGCGTTTTTAATCCACACCTGTACCGAACCATCATATCGGACGTTGCCGATCGCATCGTCTATTACCATCGTTTTGGGCACCAATCCAAGTCCTACGACCTTGTCGATTTGATAAACAATCGCCTCCCGGATTGCAGTGTCAGGATTGTCGGCCATCCAGTAATGCCGGATGTCACACTTAAATATTACGGCACTTCCGTCTTTAAATGTTATCTTTTCTGGTCCGCGAGGTCCTCCCATCCATCGGTCATAATCAACATGGTCTATTTCCTTGTCTTTTATACTACCAAATATTCCTTCCTTTATCCCTTCTTCACGGATAGTATTTCCGTTATTCTTTGTATATGCAAATTCTTTTTTAACCATAAAAATAAGGATAATTAGAATATTTCCTATATGTAATTTCTCTCAAAACCTATCCTCCGGCTTATAGCCTTCATTTCAACCGGTATTATCTGTACTTGAAATATATCCGCATAGTGACTTGCAAGTGTGTTATAGACAACGTTAATGTTTGTGTTTTTGTTTAATAATTCCTGAATGGAAGTGACTCTCACATCTTTAATTCCACAGGGAGTAATATAATTGAAAGGCAATAAATCATTGTTTACATTGAGAGAAAACCCATGCATAGCATAGCCCAATGCAATCCGAACACCAATAAACCCGATCTTAGCCTTATTTACCCAAACCCCTGTGTATCCCTCATTACGTTCTGCCGCAATACCAAAGTCAGACAATACCCTTATCATCACCTCTTCCAACATCCGCAGATATTGATAATAATCCTTCGTATAAGTATCCATTTTTATGATGGGATAACCAACAACCTGGCCTGGACCGTGATAAGTTGCCAACCCCCCGCGGTCTGTTTTATAAACAGCAAGGCCAGTACTTTCATAATATTCCTTGTTAGATATCAAATTACCTTCTTTATATCTGCGTCCAAAGGTAAAAGTAGGTGTATGTTGAAGCAAGATAAAACAGTCTTCTATCTTGTCAGAAATCCTTGCCTCAAGCAGGGTCTTTTGAAGCTCCCAAGCCTCACCATACTCCACTGTATCCAGTCGGAGGAGAAGACCTCTTTGCCTCATAATTTGAAACCTCCCATCCTTCAAGAATATCTTTTACTTTACGAAGAAACATATCCGCATGGGCACCATCCATAACCCGATGATCAAATGAAAGGCTAAGATACATCATGGATCGAATTGCAATTGCATCGTCTATTACAATTGGCTTTTTGATGATGGCCCCTACACCTAATATTGCCACCTGTGGTAACAGTATAACCGGTGTTCCAAGTAAACTGCCATTAAGACCGTAATTTGTTATGGTGAACGTCCCCCCCTGGACATCTTCTGGTTTTAATTTTTTTGTACGCGCACGCAAGGCAATATCCTGGATATCGAGGGCTAATTGCAGCAGATCTTTTTTATCAGCATCTCTTATCACAGGGACGATTAATCCATCTTCAAGAGATACTGCAATCCCGATATTAATATAGTTTTTCTGTACAACGCCTTCCTCTGTCCACGAGGCGTTGAGTATGGGATGATATTTAAGGGCACGTGCTGTAGCAAGGGTTATGAATGGAAGATAGGTAAGGTGAATGCCTTCCCTCTTCGTACTGTCCTTATTCAGTTCGCGATACAGGGCAACCTTTGTCATATCAACCTCGAATACAGTCGTCACATGGGCGGCTGTCCGTTTACTCTGCACCATTCTCTCCGCTGTAATCTTTCTCTTGGGACTTAATGGAATAAGTATTTCCTTCTCCAAAATCTTCTTTTCAGCCTCCGCAGGAGGAGCAGTAATAACACCTGGTCGTGATGCTATGTAATCCATTATATCCTTTTTAGTAACCCTCCCACCTTCGCCTGAACCCTTTACCGCTTCTAAATTGACACCGTATTCTTTAGCCAATCTTCGCACCAACGGCGAATACCTTTTTTCTATTTCTTCTTTCTCCTCATACTTTTCAGTTGGCTTTACAACCTCAACCGGTTCTTTCTTCTTTATAACTTCAGGTTTTTCTGCAGATACGCTCACACCTTCTTTTGCTTCAACAGGCTCAACCTTTTTTGTAACTTCGGGCTTTTCTTCTGATATACCCACGACTTCTTTTTGTTCGATAGCTTCAACTTGAGCAATCACGGTCTGCAC